>NZ_JACAPH010000015.1:0-93791 GCF_013385805.1 Pseudomonas sp. C6002
CTGCGATGGCATCAACTGGGTGTACCTGATGCACCGAGTTGTCTGCATCGCAGGCAAGCCACCCACAGAAAAGCAGATCTGCTTTTGATCTTGATCTGAGCGAACGCGGGTAGTGCAGAGCGGGTAAACCGGCAGGACGCCGTGACCGAAGAAACGGATATGTACACCCGCATGGCGCAGTAATTGCGTCCTCCCCAATCCACCCCCCCAAAAAAGGAGCACCCCCCATGCAACTACGCGCCTTGCGATATTTCCACGAGGTCGCCCGCTGCGCCTCCCTGCGTAAGGCCGCCGAACGTCTTTACGTCACCCCCACCGCCGTCAGCCGCCAGATCGAACACCTGGAACACTTCTTCGGCGCCGCCCTGATTGAGCGCGGCCCCCGCGGCATCCGCCTCACCGCCGAGGGCGAGTGCCTGGCCGAACAAGTCACCTCAACCCTGCGCGGCCTCGACCAGGTACGCGAAGTCATCGCCAGCCGCCAAAGCCAGGTGGCCGGTAACATCAGCATCCATGTGTCAGAAAGTATCGTTTCCACCGTGCTCGCCCCGGTGCTCGCCACCTTCTACCGCGCCCACCCCAAGGTCACCTTCAACATCGTGATCGCCAGCGCCTCGGCCACCCTCGACGCCCTGTGCAGCGGCGAGGCGGACCTGGGCCTGGCGTTCTACCTGCAAGAGCGCGCCGACGTCGAAGTCACCGCCCACTGCCAGTTATGGCACCGGGTGCTGGTCAGCGCCGAACACCCCTTCGCCCAGCGCGACAGCATCGAATTGAGCGAACTGCAAGGCCAGCCCCTGGCGATTCCCGACTCGGCCTACGGCGTGCGCCAGGCCCTGGAAGTGGCGGCAAAAAAACGCGGCGTCACCCTCGAACCGGTGTTCACCACCAGCTCCCTGGAAGTGCAGAAGAGCCTGGCCCGGCAACGGGCAGCGGTGCTGATTTTGCCCCAGGTCGAGGCAGACGTGCGGGACCTGGGCGACGGCCTGGTCGCCGTGCCGATCGCCGATGAAGACCTCGGCCGCATCCGCATCGACCTCTGCGTGTACCGCAACCGCCCCCGCTCGGTGGCGGTGCTCAAGTGCCAGGAAATGCTGGCGGGGGCGATGCAGCGTTGTTCGCTGAACTGAGCCTGAGCCTCAGAAGATGTTGATCGGCACATTGGCGACGAGGCGGAACTCATCGTAGCTGCCGTCAATCTGCCCGCCGCTGGCGCGATGGTTGTAGACGATGGTGCGCAGTACGGTGTTCTTGAGTGTTCCGGACTGAATCACATAGGCCAGCATCAAGCCGTTTTCGTTGTGCTTGGCGCCATCCAGGCTGCGCACGTTGTAGCCGGTGTTGTGGCCGTTGCGGTCGCCATCGTAATGGGTGCCGTCGATGTCCCAACCCTTGGCGTGCCACAGGCTGGCGGTGAGGCCGGGCACACCGTAGGCGGCGAAGTCCAGGTCGTAGCGCAACTGCCAGGACTTTTCGTTGGGGCCGTTGTAGTCCGAGTACAGCGAGTTGGCCATGTAGTTGCCGGTGGACTCCCACACGTAGTCGAAGTATTCGTTGCCGAATACCTGCTGCCAGGCCAGGGTCAGGCTGTGGGCCAGGTGCGTGGCGGTGAAGGCCAGGCTGGCGGCGTTATTGTCGATGTAGCCGAGGTTTTTGTCGCCCGAGTCGCTGGTGTGGTAGTAGTTGAAGGCGGTCTTCAAGGCGATGTCGCTTTTGTGACCGATGCGGTGGGTCAGGCCGACGTAGGTCTGGTCCCACATGTCTTCGAAACGCGACGCGTAGACGCTGGCTTCCAGCCCGTAACCCGGTTTTACCGTGGCTCCCAGGTAGCTGATGCGTGCGCCGCTGTAGGCGCGGTTGCCGAAGGTGGTGGTGAGCTTTTCGGCGCCGGTGCCGGTGCGTGGAATCGCCCGCTCGAAGCTGCCGCCCTGCACCGACAGCCAGTCGAATTCGTTGCTGAACAAGCCCACGCCCTGGAAGCTGGAGGGCAGGGCGCGGTTGTCCTTGTAACGCAGGATCGGATTGTCGGTCATCAGCCGACCCGCCTTGATCTCGGTGCTCGACAGGCGAAAACGCACGTCGCCCACCCCCAGTCGGCTCCAGGTGGGAATCGCATCGCCGTCGCCGTCCACCAGCACCCGGTCGCCGCCATTGGCCACCTTGCCGTGGCCGCGTTCCAGGTTGACCGCGCTGAAGATCCCCGCATCCACGCCCACGCCAATCAGGCCCTGGGTGTAGCCGGAGCTGTACTTGAGCATGCTGGTCTGCACCCAGGTTTCCCGTACACGCGTGGGCTCGACGCCGCCGGCTTTCTTGATGCTCAAGTGGGTGGTGCGTTTGGTGTGCTGGTTGGAATAGTAGTGGCGCAGGTTCAGGTCCAGGGTGCTGCCTTCGAGGAAGCCCGGTGCGCTGGCCTGGGCGTTTTCCTGGGCGAAAGCCTGGGTGCTGGACGCCAGGGTGACGGCCAGTAAAAGACGTGGATACATGGTAAATCCCCATACAAATCAGACGTAAGGCGACCGTCCCGGCAGGCCCTCAGGTGCTGCCGGTCGGTGGCGAAAAGACGCGGGACAGTGGGAAAAGGTATTCAGCGAACCGAAGCTTCTGTGAGCCGGGTTTCGCGGGCCGGGCTGCCGGGCAGCGGCGGACGGGTTTCCTTGGCGAACCAGGCGGCGGTGAGGCACACCAGGTTGGCGATCAGCAGGTACCAGACCGGCGACATCGGGTCGCCGGTGGTGCCGATCAACCAGGTGATGATGATCTGCGCGGTGCCGCCGAACGCTGCCACACCGAAGGCGTAGACGATGGAGAAACCGGTGGAGCGCACGGATTTCGGGAAGCTTTCCACCAGCAACACGATCAGCGCCGCGCCACTCATGCCGTGCAGGCCCGAGAGTACCGCCAGGGTCAGCAGGAAGGTCGCCGGGCTTGGGTGCTCGGTCATCAGTTGCAGGGCCGGGAACAAAATCAACAGCAACACCACCCGCGGTGTCATCAGGATCGTACGGCGCCCGAAGCGGTCGCAGAGCATGCCGCCGGCCACCGCGCACACGGCCATCGCTGCGCCGGCCACCAGGGTCGAGAGCATCGAGATGCTGGTGGGCAGCTTCAGTTCGGTGAGGGCGAAGGTGGTCATGTAGTTGAGGAAGTACTGGGTGATGGTGCTGCCGGAAAGGATCAGCAACCCCAGCACCAGTGCGCGCCGGTGCTTGCCGCAGACTTCTCGCACCAGGTCGCCGGTGCTGGTCTGCTCGCCGTGGCCGTGGAAGGTTTCGGCGAGGTTGCGGCGGATGTAGATGCCGATCGGCAACACCAGCAGGCCGAACACGAACGGCACGCGCCAGCCCCAGCTGTTGAGGTCTTCCGGGGACATGACCTTGGTCAGGGTGAACCCTACCAGCCCGGCCACCATGGCTGCGACGCCCTGGGCGACTACTTGCCAGCAGGCGTAGGTCCCGCGTTTGTGGGGTGGCGCCGCTTCGAGGATGTAGGTGGTGGCGGGGCCGGCTTCACCGCCCCAGGCCAGGCCCTGGATCATGCGGGTGAGTACCAGCAGGATCGGCGCCGCGATACCGATGGTCTCGTAACCGGGCAATATCGCGATGCTGCCGGTGCCCACGGCCATCATTACCAGGGTCAACAGCATCGCCGGTTTGCGCCCGACGCGGTCGGCGTAGGCGCCGATCAGTACTGCGCCCAGGGGCCGGACGATAAAGCCGATACCGAACGCCGTGACCGACAGCATCAGGCTGACGAAGGCGCTGTCGGACGGGAAGAACGTGTGGCCGATCATCACCGCAAAGGTTGCGTACACACCAAAGTCGAAAAACTCCACGGCGTTGCCCAGGACCACGGCGAAGATGCTCTTTTTGCCGGCGTCCGGGGACGGTGTTTCGGGTGCGTGATCAGGATCGGATCGTGTCAATTGCTCAGTGTGCATACCAGCCCCTCGATTTTAGTTATAGGTCGTCCGAGCTCCAGGCCAAGAGGGCCCGGAGCTGGCGTGTGGGTGGGCAGTTCTTACAGCGTCAAAAGTCAGGAAGGATTCGGCCAGTGGTGGATTGCGCCACGCCAGCTCTCGTAGGTTTTAGCGATTTGCAGCAGCCATTGATCGGCAAAACGCGGGGCGATCATCTGCAGGCCGATGGGCATGCCATCGGCGGCGAAACCGCAGTTGATCGACAACGCCGGTTGCTCGCCCATGTTCCACGGCACCGTGAACACGATGTGTTCGAACGGCAGTTGCGGGTTGTTGCTCGGTGATGGCCACTCGGCCGGGAACGCATTGACCTGGTTGGTGGGGGACAGCACCAGGTCGAGTTCGGTGAACACCTGCGCGGCGCGGCGGCGCATTTCAAAGGTCTGGTTGAAACCCTTTACGGCTTGTACGCCGCTGATCTCGGCGCCCGGCGCGGCCCAGTCGCGGATGTACGGCAAGACCTTGTCGAACTGCTCGCTGCTCAGGGCCGACAAATCGCCCCACTGGCGGGCGCGCCAGAAATGGTCGAGGCCATCGAGTTGTGCGCGGTCCATGATTGGCGGGATCAGCGTGACCTTGGCGCCGTGGGCTTCGAACAGCCGCGCGGCTTGCTCCACGGCTTCACAGACGAAGCCTTCAGGCTGCATGCCTGCGCCGGGTTCAAGCATCAGGCCGACGCGCAGGCCCCTGACCGACAGCGGCTGGTTACTCCACTGGGTGGTGAGCGGCGGAAGGCTGGTGGCATCGCGGGCATCGGGGCGGGCCAGGTGTTGCATCAACAGCACGCAATCGTCGACGGTGCGGGTCATGGGCCCGGCGGCGCGGCCGGTGTAGTACGGGTCGATGGGGATGCGCCCCAGGGTCGGCTTGAATCCCACCAAGCCGCACCAGGCGGCGGGCAGGCGCACCGAGCCACCGATGTCGGTGCCCACGTGCAGCGGGCCGTAACCTGCGGCGGCCGCTGCGGCGGCACCGGAGCTGGAACCGCCGGTGTTGTTGGCGGTGTTCCACGGGTTGCGGGTGATGCCGTGGAAGCTCGACAGGCCGGAAGACAGCATGCCGAAGTCCGGGTTGGTGGTCTTGGCCAGGATTATCGCGCCCGCTTCACGCATGCGGGCTGCGGGCGGTGCGTCCCTGAGGGCCGGGGTCAGGCGGGTAGCCGCGCTGCCGAGGGGAATGGGCACGCCTTCGGTGGCGATCAATTCCTTGAGAGTCACCGGTACGCCATCAAGGGCGCCGTTGGGTTGGCCCTTGTTCCAGCGCTCGGTGGAGGCCTGGGCCTGCTGACGCACCTGTTGCGGGTCGAAGGCATAGAGCGCGTTGATCTGCGGCTCCCAGCGGTCGATGTGGGCCAGGAGTTGGTCGTAGTAGTCGATGGGCGCGAGTTGCCGGCTGGCAAATTGCGCCAGCAGTTCGGCGGCCGTAAGGGTATGCAGGTCAGTCATCGAACGCTTCCTTGTGATGGGCCGGCTGGCTCATGGCGGGTTGCAGTAGGGACGACTATATAAACCCCGGTGTGACGCGGCCATCACAATCGATGCAGTTCAGTGTTGCGTTTTTGTGTGCACTGAAACCGGCGGGTAGATGTGGGAATGGCTGGAAGGTTTACTGTTTGGCGGGAGGACCTCAGGCACAGGCACCTGGCGTCTTTTTCCTGCGTGCCGACTCACGACGATAGCTCCGGATAGGCTGGGGTTTTGCCCGTATGCGGGATTGGAAAGACATCCACGTCGCAGGGTCAAAGCGGGTGGCTGATACCACCGCTTCCTGGAGCAGCATGATGGAAATAGCGTCTGACGCATCCGGGTATTCAGTATCGAGGATGATTTCCAAGGTGTCCTTGTCGCGATAGCCGCTGCAGGTCGGAATCAGACTGAAGGCGTGATCTATACCTTCGGACTCATTCGGCTCGCAGATGGATGAAACAACGCCCACATAAACATTCCGATCGTTCAGCGTGAACATGCATTGAGAGCCGCGCGCAATGGATTCCCTGAGTAGGGTCCTGAGGGGGCGCCCCGTTAGAAGCTCGAGCATCAATTGCTGGTTCAGTTCCTCCTCTGAAGCAAGTTGCAGTCTTCGTCGACGCCAACGCACAAATAATCGCGCCCAGCAGTAGGGAATGATCATGGCTGTCAGGCCGACCTGGAGCAAAAATACCCAGAGGCCATGATTTCTCTCGGTGGCAATATCCAGCTCTATCAGCAGCTTGCCCAGATAAGCACTGTAATCAATGGGGATTGTCTGGCCAGTCAGTTGCAGCGGCTGTTTGGACAGGCAAAGAATCAAAGTGGTCAGTACGAACGACAGTACGAGGCAGGTCCAGCCTAATCTTGCGACCTGTAGATAGAGTAACTGGCCCTCAAAGCGGTGGAGGCGGCAGTAATGGCCGGGGTGTTTCAAACACACCAAATAGCCACTCACCAGTAACGGCAGTATAAGTAGTAGCCCCATGGGTTATTTGAATATCAGTTCACGTATCTTGCGCTTGTGTTCCTTGAACTCGGGTGAGTTGGCGATTTCCGCCGGGTCGACAGAAATACCCCACTCACCCACTATCCTCATGGTTTTGTACCGCTTGATAGCCCTGATATTTTCCAGATCTTCCTCAGTGGGTTTCTTGAACCACGCAAACGACTCAAACATGACCGGCACCCTCATAAAAAAGTAGTCGGTTTTATAGCAAGAGCCGTTTTTACCGACTACTGATGGCCCCCATCCAGAACTCCCCGCGTATCGTAGGAAACGTCCTTAGTTGCCCCAACGGTCTAAAACGTCGGCGGCGTAATCACCCAGATCACCACCGCATCCACCTTTCCGGGGTTGCCATAGCGATGGGGCTCACTGCTGGGGAAGCTGAAACTGTCGCCTTCAGCCAGCTGAAAATGCCGCTCGCCCACCCATAACTCAAACGTTCCGCTCAACACATAACCCGCCTCTTCACCCTCATGGCTATAGCTCTGCTGGCTATAGGTGCCCGGTGGAAAGCGCGAGTGCAGCATCTCCAATTGATGATTGGGCAGGGGCGTCAGCAACTGGTCGACGATCCCGTCCTCATAGTGAATGCTCTGGCGATTGTTCCTGCGCACCACAAAACCTTCATCCTCCGCTGCCGGCGTGGTCTCACTGGCAAAAAACCACTGGATCGTCACCCCCAGGCTGCGGGCGATGTTGAACAAGGCCGGGATCGACGGGTAGGCGAGGTTGCGTTCCAGTTGGCTGATATAGCCGGCCGTCAATTCGCTCATCTGCGCCAATTCGGTAAGCGTCATGCCCCGGGCCTTGCGCAAGCCGCGGATGCGGGTGCCGAGAAACAGCTGTGGCGGTTGGTCGTTCAAATGTCCCACGCTACTTTCAATCCTTCATAAATCGCCTCTTCGGCGGTACGCGGCGCCAGGCAATCGCCGATCCGCGTGAACGCCACCAGGCCTTCCAGTTCTGCGCCCAGAGTGTCCACCGGCTGGTGGCCCTGGCACAACACCAGGGTGTCGATATTTTCCAGCAGCATCGGCTCGCCGCTGGCGGTGTGTTGCAGGTAGACGGTAGTGTCGTCGCAGCCGTACAAACGGGCGTAAGGGATGATCGGAATGCCCAGCCGATGCAGTTCGCCGGCCAGTTGGTCACGCACGTACAACGGCAGGTTTTCCCCGCAATGGGTGCCGTTCACCGCCAGTTGCACCTGATGGCCGGCACGGGTGAGGCGCTCGGCAATGCCCGGGCCGATCCAGTCGCAACGCCAGTCCACCACGACCACCGAACGGCCCAGTTGCACCTCATCGCGCAGCACTTGCCAGGCATCCACCACCTGTAGCTCGCCGCCGCGTTCGAAGGCCGGCCAGTAGGGCTCGGCGCCGGTGGCGATGATCACCCTGTCAGGTTGTTCGCGTTCCACCAATGCGCGGTCGACGCGGGTGTTGCGCACCACGCGGACCCCGGCCAGTTCCATCTCGCGCTGCAGGTTGGTACTGGCGCCGCCGAACTCGCTGCGTCGGGGCAGTAACTGCGCCAGAAGCACCTGGCCGCCCAATTGGGCACTGGCTTCATACAAGGTCACCTCATGTCCGCGCTGCGCCGCCACCGCTGCCGCTTTCATCCCTGCCGGGCCGCCACCGGCGACCATGATCCGCTGGCGTCGCAGTGCCGGTTGCAGTTGGCCAAACTGCAATTCGCGGCCGGTCTCGGGATGCTGGATGCAGGAGATCGGCAGGCCTTTGTGGAAGTGGCCGATGCACGCCTGATTGCAGGCGATGCACGCCCGTACATCCTCGGCATGGCCGCTTGAGGTCTTGGCCGGCATGCGCGGGTCGCAGATCAGCGCGCGGGTCATCCCGCACACATCGGCCTGGCCGCGTTGCAGCATCAGTTCGGCCTCCTGGGGCTGGTTGATGCGCCCGGTAACGAACAGCGGAATCGACAGGTGCGTCTTGAACGTCGCCGCTTCTGCCGCCAGGTACGCCGGGGCAATGGCCATGGGCGGCACGATATGGATCGCGCCGCCGAGGGAGGCCGAGGTGCCGGCGACGATGTGCACGTAATCCAGGTGTGATTGCAGCTGTTGCACGGCGGCCAGGGAATCCTCTTCGGTCAGGCCTTCGGGGTCGCGTTCATCGGCAGAAATGCGCAGGCCGATGATGAAGTGCTCGTCGGTTTCGGCACGCACCGTGGCGATGATTTCCCGCAGGAAACGCAGGCGTTGTTCCAGCTCGCCGTTGTAGCCGTCGGTGCGGCGATTCACCCGCGGGTTGAGAAATTGCGCGGGCAGGTAACCATGGCTGGCGACCACTTCCACACCGTCAATCCCGGCCTGATACAGGCGCCTTGCCGCAGCGCCGTAGCCGGCGACGATCTCGTCGATCATTGTCTGGTCAAGGGCGCGCGGCATCACCCGGAAGCGTTCGTTGGGCACCCCGGAAGCCGAGTAAGCCACCGCCAGCAAACCGTCGGCCGACTCCATGATTTCCCGCCCCGGATGGAAAATCTGCGACAGCACCACGGTGCCGTGGGCGTGGCAGGTTTCGGCCAGTCGGCGATAGCCGTCGATGCAGCTGTCATCGGTGGCCATCAGCACATGGGAGGTGTAGCGGGCGCTGTCGTGCACCCCGGCCACCTGCAACACAATCAACCCCACGCCGCCTTCGGCGCGTGCCCGGTGGTAGGCGATCAACTGCTCGTTGACCTGGTTGTCGGTGGGCATCGAGGTGTCGTGCCCGCTGGACATGATGCGATTTTTCAGGCGTTTGCCGCGCAGTACCAGCGGTTCAAAAAGATGCGGAAAGGCATGGGGCGACATGGTGCGGATACTCCAGGCGCTGTTGTTATTATTTTTCTATAGGAGGTCAGCCTCAGTAAAAAATCAACTTGTTTTTTTACTGGTGACTGGATTAGCGTCAACCACATCACCCACCCGCCTGGAGAATAAAAATGCCTGGGGCCACCGAACGACAGCTGCGCGAAGAGCTTGCCGCCTGCTACCGGCTGATCGCGCACTTTCGCATGAGCGATTTGATTTTCACCCATATCTCGGTGCGTATCCCGGGGCCCGAGCATCACTTTTTGATCAACCCCTATGGGCTGATGTTCGAGGAGATCACCGCCTCCAGCCTGGTGAAGATCGGCCTGGACGGACGTGCGGTCGAGGCTTCGGCCCATGGCGTCAACCCGGCGGGGTTTGTGATTCACAGCGCGATTCACGGCGCCCGCGAAGATGCGCAGTGCGTGCTGCACACCCATACCCGCGCCGGCTGTGCGGTGGCGGCCCTGGAATGCGGGCTGTTGCCGGTGAACCAGATTTCCATGGAGTTCTACGGCAAGGTCGCCTACCACGACTACGAAGGCGTGGCGCTGGACATGGACGAGCAACAGCGACTGGTGCACGACCTCGGCGACAAGCCGGTGTTGATGCTGCGCAACCATGGTTTGTTGACGGTAGGGGAGACGGTCAGTCAGGCGTTCCTGCGCATGTATTACCTGGAGAAGGCCTGCGATATCCAGATCGCCGCCCAGGCGTGCGGCAAGCTGATCCTGCCGCCTGCGCACGTGTGTGAATACACCGAGCGGCAGTTCAATGAGCCAGGCCGGCCACTGGAAGAGGGCGAACTGGCAGACCCGGACGCCATGCAACTGGCATGGGCGGCATTGCTGCGGTTACTGGATCGGGTGTCGCCGGGGTTCCGGGAGTGAGGTAGAGTCGTCCAGCCGACTCAACCCAAGGACACCGCCTCATGACCCAGGAATCCCGTTTCTCCCGCATGGAACCGGAGTTGCGCAAGGCCAATCTGGTGCAGGCGACGTTGGCCTGCCTCAAGCGCGACGGCTTCCAGGGCGCGTCGATCCGCAAGATCAGCGCCGAGGCCGGGGTGTCGGTGGGGCTGATCAGTCATCACTACTCGGGCAAGGATGAGCTGGTGGCCGAGGCCTATCGGTCAATCACCCGGCAGGTCATGGACCTGCTGCGGGATGCGATGGCCAAGGCGCCGCCCAGTCCGCGGGAGCGGCTGTCGGCGTTCTTTCGCGGCTCGTTCTCCCCCGAATTGCTCGACCCGCAACTGCTGGATGCCTGGCTGGTGTTCTGGGGGGCGGTCAAGACGGCCCCGGCGATCAACCAGGCCCACGAACACTCCTATGGCGAGTACCGCACCATCATGCGTTCGGCCTTGGTGGACATGGCCGGGGAGGAGGGCTGGAAGCAGTTCGATGCCGATTTGGCGGCCATCGCCTTGAGCGCCTTGCTCGACGGCTTGTGGCTGGAATCGGGGCTCAATCCCGGCACCTTCACCCCGGAGCAGGGCATCCAGATCTGCGAAGCCTGGGTCGATGGCTTGCAGTCGGGCGGGCGCAAGCGCTTCCAGATCAAACCCTGAACTGACGATTCCGCGCCGCCTGGACGCAATGTCCGGGCCGGCATTTTCCCCTCGAAAAATATTTGCAGTTACCCGATTGCCTCCTTACTGAACACTCGTTTAGTATCGCCCCATGTCGCACCCCTCAAGCCAATTAAAATAATTCGAGGATTCCATGACTACAGATCCGTCCGTGCTCACTCAGGTGCAGGCAGGTGTTGCCTGGATCACCCTCAATCGCGGCCCCCAGCGCAACGCCCTGGACATCCCGACCCTCAAGCACCTGCATGCCTTGCTGGACGGTTTCAACCGCGACCCGGCTGTGCGCGTGGTGGTACTGACCGGCAGCGGTCGCAGCTTCTGCGCCGGTGCCGACCTTGCCGAATGGGCCGATGCCGAAGCCCGTGGCGCCCTCGAAACCTACGGCTGGACCGAAACCGCCCACGCCCTGATGACCCGCCTGCACACCCTCGACAAACCTACCCTCGCCGCCATCAATGGCACGGCGGTCGGTGCCGGCATGGACCTCACCCTGTGCTGCGACCTGCGCGTCGCCGCGCAATCGGCACGCTTCAAGGCCGGCTACACCAGCATGGCCTACTCGCCGGACGCCGGCGCCAGCTGGCATCTGCCGCGCCTGATCGGCAGCGAGCAAGCCAAGCGCCTGCTGTTCCTCGATGAATTGTGGAGCGCCGACCGCGCCCTGGCCGCCGGGCTGGTGGGCGAAGTCGTTGCCGACGAGCAACTGCATACCCACGTCGCCGAGCTGGCCACGCGCCTGGCCAACGGCCCGACCTTTGCGTTTGCCCAGACCAAAACCCTCATCCGCGAAGGCGCCGGGCGCAGCCTGCCCGAGCAGCTTCAGGCGGAACTCGCCGCCGGCCTGCTGTGTGGACGCAGCGCCGACGGTGCTGAAGCCCTGCGCGCCTCGATGGAAAAGCGTCCACCGAACTTCTCCGGCAACTGATTCCCCTTCAAAACACCCTCGAACGATCGACAGGTAGCGCCATGAATTTCCAGCCCAGCCAAGAACAAGACATGTTGGTGGACGCGGTACGCAGTTTTGTTGCCAAGGAGTTGTTGCCCCACGAGGAGGCGGTGGACCGCGCCGATGAAGTTTCGCCGGAGCTTGCCGCGCAGATTCGTGACAAGGCCATCGCTGCCGGTTTCTATGCCTTCAACATGCCGGAAGACGTCGGCGGTGGCGGCCTGGATTACCTGTCACAGGCGTTGATCGAGCGTGAGTTGTCGAAAGTCTCCTGGGCGCTGCATGTGTTTGTCGCCCGGCCGTCGAAAATCCTCATGGCCTGCACCGGCGCGCAGATTGGCGAGTACCTGTTGCCGTGCGTGCAGGGCAAGAAGATCGACTGCTTTGCCCTGACCGAACCGGGTGCCGGTTCCGACGCCAATGCGATCAAGACCCGCGCCGTGCGCAGCGGTGATGACTTTGTGCTCAATGGCAGCAAGCACTTCATCAGCCACGCCGGCCACGCGGATTTCGCCATCGTGTTTGCCGTTACCGACACCTACGAACACAACGGTCGCCAACGCAATGCGGTGACCTCGTTCCTGGTGGACCGTGGCACGCCGGGCATGACCATTCGCCGGGGCCCCAAGTGCGTCAGCAACCGCGGCTACCACACTTATGAAATGTTCTTCGACGACTGCCGCGTACCAGCCTCCAAAGTCCTCGGCGAAGTCGGCAAAGGTTGGGAAGTCGCCAATGCCTGGCTGACCGCAGGCCGGGTGATGGTGGCTGCCAACTGCGTCGGCCAGGCCCAGCGTGCGCTGGACGTTTCCCTGCAATGGGCGGCCGACCGCAAGCAGTTCGGCCAGCCCATCGGCACCTACCAAGGCATCTCGTTCAAGCTCGCCGACATGGCCACGCAAATCCGTGCGGCCGAACTGCTGACCCTGAACACCGCCTGGAAAATGGACCAGGGCACCATGACCGACGGCGAGGCCGGCATGGCCAAGTTGTTTGCCAGCGAAGTACTGGGCAAGGTTGCTGATGAAGCAGTGCAAATCTATGGCGGCATGGGTTTGATGGACGAAGGCCCGGTGGAGCGCATCTGGCGCAACGCGCGGATCGAGCGGATCTGGGAAGGCACTTCGGAAATCCAGCGCCACATTATTGCCCGCGAACTGTTGCGGCCACTGTTGCGTTGATCGGGTCGGAGAACGCTTATGTCCCAGGCTATTCGCGACAATCTCAAGCGCCTGCTGGCGCCCCGTCACCTGGCATTCGTCGGTGGGCGCAGCATGGCCCGTGCCCTCAAGCGCTGCGCAGAAGGTGGTTTTGCCGGCCAGATGTGGCTGGTCAATCCGCAGCATGACAGCCTCGATGGCATTCCCTGCGTACGCCGCGTGGCCGATTTGCCGTGCGGCCCGGACGCGGTGTTTATTGCCACCAACCGCGAGCTGACCCTGACCTGCGTTGCCGAACTGGCGGCCATCGGCACCGGTGGCGCCATCTGCTACGCCTCCGGATTTGCCGAAACCGGCGCCGAGGGCCAGGCCTTGCAGCAACAACTGCTCAAGGCCGCTGGCGAGATGGCGCTGTTGGGCCCCAATTGCTATGGCCTGCTGGATTACCTGCACAGCTCGGCGTTGTGGCCGGTGGCCCATGGCGGCAAGCCGGTCGAGAAGGGCGTTGCGGTGCTGACCCAGAGCGGCAACTTTGCCTACAACCTGTCCATGAGCGACCGGTCGCTGCCGGTGGCCTATATGGCGTCGGTGGGCAACCAGGCGCAGTTGGGGGTTGCCGAGTTGATGGACGTGCTGCTCGACGAGCCGCGCGTTACAGCGATTGGCTTGCACCTGGAAGGCTTGAAGAATGTGCCGGGGTTCGCCCGTGCGGCCCACAAGGCCCTGGAGAAAGGCATTCCGATCATCGCCCTGAAAACCGGGGTGTCACAGATCGGCGCCGAGTTGGCTTTGAGTCATACCAGTTCGTTGTCGGGTTCCGATGCGCTGTACGACAGTCTGTTCGCGCGCCTGGGTGTGATCCGGGTCAGCGGGCCGGTGAGTTTTGTCGAGACCCTGAAGGCGGCGGCCTGCGGTAATCTGCCGGCGGGCAACAGCCTGATCGCCCTGGCCTGTTCCGGTGGTGATGCCGGGTTGATTGCCGACTACGCCGAGCGCAACGATTTGAGCCTGCCGAAGCTCGACGAAGGCCAGCGTGAAGAGTTGGCGCAGGTGCTGCCCAGCTACGCCAATCTGGTCAACCCGCTGGATTTCACCACGGCCATCTGGGGCAACAGCGACGCGCTTAATACGATGCTCGACACGGCACTGCGCACCGAAGCGGATGCGGCAATGCTGGTGCTCGACTACCCGGCGGAATTTACCGGTGAGCGCAAGGAGTGCGACCTGCTGCTGGAGCTGTTTTGCAGCGCACTGGCTCGTCACGGCAAGACTGGCTTTGTCACCTCTGCATTTCCCGAATTGCTCCCGGCCCACGCTCGCGAGCGCCTGCATGCCCAGGGCGTTGCCGCGTTGCAAGGCGTGGAAGATGCGCTGGCGGCCTGGGGCCGGATTGCCGACTATCAAGACAATCGCCGGGCGTTGTTGGCGCGGGGTGAGTCGATACTGGTGCCGCTGTGCCCGCAAGCGCTTGAACAACACGGACAGTCGCTTGATGAGTGGGATTCCAAGCAGGCTTTACGGGCTTTCGGCCTGACCACGCCAGCCGGTGTCTTGAGCACTCCCGAGCGGGCCATAGCCGATGCCAAAGTGCTGGGTTACCCGCTGGTACTCAAGGCCGTCAGTGCCGACTTGCCGCATAAAACCGAAGCTGGCGCCGTGGCGCTCAACCTGCAGGACGGCTTCGCCTTGACTGCTGCCCTGGCTCATATGCGCGAGCAAATCGCCGCTTATGCGCCGGATGTGCCGTTCGATCAGCTGCTGCTGGAGTCCATGGCTACGCCGCCGCTGGCCGAGCTGATTGTGGGCATCAAGCGCGAAAACGACTTCGGCCTGGCGCTGGTGATCGGCGCTGGTGGAATCCTCGTGGAGTTGCTCAAGGACAGCCGCAGCCTGCTGCTGCCGACCACCGACGACGCAATCCGCAACGCCTTGCTCGGCCTGCGCAGCGCCGCATTGCTGCAAGGCTTTCGCGGACGGGAAGTGGCCGACATGGAAGCCCTGGTGGCGGCGATTCGTGCGGTGGCCGACTACGCCTGCGCCAACGCCGGGCAATTGCTGGAACTCGATGTAAACCCATTGCTGGTCAATGCCCGGGGCGCCACGGCGGTCGATGCATTGATCCGTCTCGCCCAGGCGTGAAGGAGATGACGATGCAAAGCAAAACCTTGACGGGCGGCCAGGCCCTGGTGCGATTGCTGGCCAACTATGGTGTCGACACGGTGTTCGGGATTCCCGGCGTGCACACGCTGGAGCTGTATCGCGGCTTGCCGGGCAGCGGTATTCGGCATGTGCTGACCCGCCACGAGCAGGGCGCCGGCTTTATGGCCGACGGTTATGCGCGGGTCAGCGGCAAGCCGGGCGTGTGTTTCATCATCACCGGGCCGGGGGTGACCAACGCCGCGACGGCGATCGGCCAGGCGTATGCCGACTCGATTCCGTTGCTGGTGATTTCCAGCGTCAACCACACCGCCAGCCTCGGCAAGGGCTGGGGCTGCCTGCATGAAACCCAGGACCAGCGGGCGATGACCGCGCCCATCACTGCGTTTTCGGCAGTAGCGTTGAGTGCCGAGGATTTGCCGGAGTTGATCGCGCGGGCCTACGCGGTGTTCGACAGTGAGCGACCGCGCCCGGTGCATATTTCGGTGCCGCTGGATGTACTGTCGGCGCCGATCAAACGGGACTGGAGCAATGAGGTGGTGCGCCGTCCCGGACGCGGTTTGCCATCGGCTGAAAGCCTTGATCAGGCAGTGGCAAAACTGGCCGCGGCCAAGCGCCCGATGATCATTGCCGGTGGTGGTGCACTGTTGGCGGCCGATGCCTTGCAGCGCTTGAGTACGCAGTTGGCGGCGCCGTTTTTCAGCAGTGTCGCCGGCAAGGGATTGTTGCCGGTGGAGCATCCGCTGAATGCCGGTTCGACCCTGTGTGTCGAGCCCGGCTGGCAGCTCATCGCCGAGGCGGATGTGGTGTTGGCCATCGGCACCGAAATGGCCGATACCGACTTCTGGCGTGAACGCCTGCCGATTAATGGCGAGCTGCTGCGGGTGGATATCGACCCGCGCAAGTTCAACGATTTCTATCCTTGCGCCGTCGCGTTGCACGGTGATGCCCAGCAAACGACGCTGGCTTTGCTGGAACGCTTGCCAGCCACGCCGCGCAACGCGGATGCCGCCACCGCTGCGGTCGCGACGTTGCGCCAGGCAGTCAGCAGCTGCCATGGTCCGTTGCAACGCATTCACCAGGCGATTCTCGACCGCGTGGCCGCCGAGTTGCCGGCCAATGCCTTCATCAGCAGCGACATGACCCAACTGGCTTACACCGGCAACTACGCCTTTCCCAGCAACGCCACCCGCAGTTGGCTGCATCCCACCGGCTACGGCACCCTGGGCTATGGCCTGCCGGCCGGTATCGGCGCCAAGTTCGGCGCACCGCAACGGCCCGGCCTGGTGCTGGTGGGCGACGGCGGCTTTCTCTACACCGCCCAGGAACTGGCCACGGCCGTGGAAGAACTGGACAGCCCGCTGGTGGTGTTGCTCTGGAACAACGACGCCCTGGGGCAGATTCGCGACGACATGTTGAACCTGGACATCGAACCCATCGGCGTACTGCCGCGCAACCCGGACTTCGCCGCCCTGGCGCGGGCGTTCGGCTGCACGGTCAGCGAGCCACAGAACCTGGATGAGCTGCAGACGGATTTGCGTAACGGTTTCAAGCGCAACGGCGTGACCTTGATCGAGTTGAAGCATGCCTGTGTGAACCTTTAGAGGAGCAACACCATGAGCGAAAACAACAACAAAATGACTCAAGCGATGCACCGGCGGGACTTCCTCAAGCACAGCGCCGTAGCCGGTGCCGTGGCCGCCGCGTTTTCCATGGGCCTGCCGCTGCAGGCCTTTGCCGAGGAGGCCACGCCCAAGCCGGGCGGAGTGCTGCGCATGGGCCTGGCCGGCGGCAGCACCACCGACTCCCGCGACCCGGGATCCTGGGTCGACACCTTCACCTTCGTCGGCTTTTCGGCGGTGTACAACACCCTCACGGAAATCGCGGTGGACGGCAGCGCTATCCCCGAATTGGCCGAAAGCTTCGAGTCGACGCCCGACGCGCGCATCTGGACCTTCAAGCTGCGCCAGGGCGTGACCTTCCATAACGGCAAAAGCCTGACCGCTGACGACGTGGTGGCCTCGATCAACCATCACCTGGCAGCCAACTCCACCTCGGCGGCCAAGACGGTGATCGGCGATGTGGCCAGTGTCAGCGCCAAGGGCAGCGATGCAGTGGTGTTCGAACTGCACTCGGGCAATGCCGATTTCGCCTATGTGGTCGCCGATTACCACCTGGTGATCATGCCCGCCAAGGACGGCGCCGCCGACTGGCAGGCCGGGATCGGCACCAGCGGTTATCGCCTGAAAAGCTTCGAGCCGGGCGTACGCATGGACCTGGAGCGCAACCCTGATTACTGGAAGCCGGGCAGGGCACACTTCGCCAGCGCCGAGCTGTTGGCGATTGCCGACGGCGCAGCGCGGGTCAATGCGCTGGTCACCGGGCAAGTCGACGTGATCAACAAGGTCGACCTGAAAACCGTGGCCTTGCTCAAGCGCAATCCCACGCTGGTCATCGAAGAAACCAAGGGCGCCCAGCACTACACCTTCCCGATGTTGTGCGACAGCAACGAGTTCAAGAACAACGACATCCGCATGGCGATGAAGCATGCGATCAACCGCGAAACCCTGCTGGCCTCGGTGCTGCATGGCTATGGCCTGGTGGGCAACGACCATCCGATCCAGCCGGGCAGCCGTTTCATCAACGCCGCCCTGGAGCAGCGCACCTACGACCCGGACAAGTCGCGATTCTACCTGCGCAAGGCCGGTGTGGAGGCGCTGAAGGTGCGCCTGCAAGCTTCCGATGCCGCCTACACCGGCGCGGTGGATGCTTCGGTGCTGTTCAAGGAGCAGGCGCGCCAGGCCGGGATTGATATCGACGTGGTGCGCGAGCCGGCGGATGGCTATTTCTCCAATATCTGGATGAAGCAGCCGTTCACCACCTCGTTCTGGTACAGCAGCCTGACTGCCGACCGCATGTTCAGCATCGGCTACGCCAAGGGCGCCGCGTGGAACGAAACCCATTGGGATAACGACCGCTTCAACCAGTTGCTCAACGCAGCGCGAGGCGAGATGAACGCGCCTCTGCGCCAGGAGATGTACAACGAAATGCAGAGCCTGTGCCGGGACGACGGCGGTGCGATTGTGCCGTTGTTCGCCAGCTCCGTGGCGGCCCGCTCGAACCGCGTCAGCCATGGACCGCTGACGGCGCCGTATGGGGAACTGGATGGGTTGCGGCTGATCGAGCGGTGGTGGCAGGCGTGAAGATTTCAGATACGCCACAAATCAAATGTGGGAGCGGGCTTGCTCGCGAATGCGGTGGGTCAGTCTCTATCTGTATTGGCTGACACACCGCTTTCGCGAGCAAGCCCGTTCCCACATTGGTCCTGTGTCGCCTTCGAGAACATGCCCAACTCATGAGAACCGAACATGAATAGCCTATTCAAACTGGTACTCCAACGCCTCGCTCTCGGCCTGCTGTCGTTGTTCGCCGTCTCGGTGATCATCTTCCTGGCGGTCGGCATGCTCCCCGGTGATATCGCCCAGGCCATGCTCGGCCAGTCCGCCACGCCGGAAACCGTCGCCGCCTTTCGCGCCCAACTGGGCCTGGACCTGCCGCCCCTGAGCCGGTTCGTGCAATGGCTGCTGCGCCTCCTGCACGGCGACCTCGGCGCTTCCCTGGCCAACCAGCGGCCCATCGCCGAACTGATCGGCGCACGCCTGGGCAACACCTTGCGCCTGGCGGCATTGGCCGCGCTGGTTTCGGTGCCCCTGGCGCTGGTGCTGGGCATGCTCGCCGCGCTGTACCGCAACAGCTGGTTCGACCGCCTGCTCAACACCTCGGCCCTGAGTGCGGTGTCGTTCCCGGAGTTCTTCGTCGCCTACCTGCTGATCCTGGTGTTTTCGGTCAAGCTGGGCTGGTTTCCCAGCCTGTCCAACCTGGCGCCGGATGCCTCATTCGCCACCATTCTCGAACGTTCGGTGTTGCCGGTGGCCACCCTGAGCCTGGTGGTGATCGCGCAGATGATGCGCATGACCCGTGCCTCGCTGATCAACCTGCTGGCCAGCCCGTATATCGAAATGGCCCGGCTCAAGGGCATCAGCCAGTCGCGGATTATCTGGCGCCACGCACTGCCCAATGCCCTGGCGCCCATCGTCAACGTGATCGCGCTCAACCTCGCGTACCTGGTGGTGGGCGTAGTGGTGGTGGAAGTAGTGTTTGTCTACCCGGGCCTCGGCCAGTTGCTGGTGGACTCGGTGTCCAAGCGCGATATCCCGGTGGTGCAGGCGTGCAGCCTGATCTTTGCCGCCACCTACATCCTGCTCAATACCGGCGCCGATGTGCTGTCCATCGCCACCAACCCACGCCTGATGCATCCCAAGGGGTAGACCATGAGCCTTCTCACACAACTGGCCCGGGCGCCATTGAGCGCGAAGTTCGGCCTGCTGGTCATCGTGCTGTACGTGCTGGTGGCGTTATTTGCGCCGGTGCTCGCACCTTACGGGGAAACCCAGGTGGTGGGTGACGGGTTTGCGCCCTGGAGCGGCCAGTTCCTGCTGGGCACCGATAACCTCGGGCGGGACATGTTCAGCCGCCTGGTGTATGGCGCGCGCAACACCCTGGGCATCGCTTTTTTGACCACGGTGCTGTCGTTTTTGCTGGGCGGTTTGAGCGGCTTGATAGCCGCGATCAAGGGCGGCTGGGTCGACCAGGGATTGTCGCGGGTGGTGGATATCCTGATGGCGATCCCGCAGCTGATCTTCGCCTTGCTGATCCTCAGCGTGGTGGGCACCAATGCCACCTCGCTGGTGCTGGTGATTGCACTGCTGGATTCGACCCGGGTGTTTCGCCTGTCCCGGGCCGTGGCGATGACCGTGGTGGTGCAGGACTTCGTCGAAGCCGCACGGCTGCGTGGGGAAGGGCTGTGGTGGCTGGTCACCCGCGAAGTGCTGCCCAATGCCGCCGCGCCATTGATTGCCGAGTTCGGCCTGCGGTTCTGTTTCGTGTTCCTGTTTATCAGCGCGCTGTCGTTCCTTGGCCTGGGCATTCAACCACCCACCGCCGATTGGGGCAGCATGGTCCGCGACAATGCGGTGCTGATTACCTTCGGCGACATCAGCCCGTTGCTGCCGGCCCTGGCGGTGGCGTTGATCACCGTCAGCGTGAATTTTGTCGTCGACTGGATGCTGCATAAATCCAGCGGCCTGAAGGAGTGTTGAGGATGGACAAGCCACTGCTGGAAATCCGCAACCTGCAGATCGAAGGGCATTACGAGGATGCCTGGCATCCGCTGATCAAGGGCATCGACCTGACGTTGCAGCGGGGCGAGGTGCTGGGGTTGATTGGCGAGTCCGGCGCGGGTAAATCAACGTTGGGCCTGGCGGCCATGGGTTTTGCCCGCGATGGTTGTCGCATCACCGGTGGCTCGGTGTGCTTTGACGGCATTCAACTGTTGCAGGCCAAACCCGAAGCCTTGCGCAAGCTTCGAGGACTGCGGATTGCCTACGTAGCGCAAAGCGCTGCCGCGTCGTTCAACCCGGCCCACCGGCTGATTGACCAGCATGTGGAAACCGCCGTGATCAACGGTGGCATCAGCCGCGCCCAGGCTGAACGCGAGGCGGTGGAGTTGTACCGCGTGCTGCGCCTGCCCAATCCGGAAACCATCGGCCAGCGTTATCCGCACCAGGTCTCCGGCGGGCAACTGCAACGGGTAATGACCGCCATGGCGATGGCCTGTCACCCGGACCTGATCATCTTCGACGAGCCCACCACCGCCCTCGACGTCACCACCCAGATCGAAGTGCTGGCGGCGATTCGCGATGCGGTGAAAACCTTCGGCAGTGCCGCGCTGTATATCAGCCATGACCTGGCGGTGGTCGCGCAGATGGCCGACCGCATCATGGTGCTGCGCCACGGCAAGCTGGTGGAGGAGGCCGAGACCCGCGCCATGCTCAGCGCCCCGCAGCAGGACTACACCAAATCCCTGTGGGCGGTGCGCAGCTTTCGCACCGAACCCAAGGCCTGTCCCCAGCAGCAGATGCCGTTGCTGGAAGTGCGTCAGGTGTGCGCCAGCTACGGGCATCAGCCGGTGCTGCATGACGTGTCGATGAGCTTGCATCGCGGCCAGACGTTGGCGGTGATCGGTGAGTCCGGCAGCGGCAAAAGCTCCACCGCACGCCTGATTACCGGGTTGCTGCCGGCTACGGCGGGGCAGGTGCTGTATGACGGTGAAGCGTTGCCGGCGGACTTTCGTCGGCGCAGCAAGGAGCAGTTGCGACGGATCCAGATGATCTACCAGATCCCGGATACCGCGCTGAACCCGCGCCAGCGCATCGTCGACATCATCGGCCGGCCGCTGACCTTCTACCTCGGCCTCAAGGGCAAGGCCATGCGTGCCCGGGTCGCCGAGTTGCTGGAGATGATCGAGCTGGATCCGGCCACCTTCATGGAGCGTCAGCCCCGTGAGCTGTCCGGCGGCCAGAAGCAACGTATCTGCATCGCTCGCGCCCTGGCGGCCGACCCACAATTGATCATCTGCGACGAAGTGACCTCGGCCCTGGATCAGTTAGTGGCCGAGGGCGTGCTGAAACTGCTCAACCGCATTCAGCAGCAGTTGGGCGTGGCCTACCTGTTTATCACCCACGACGTGGCCACGGTGCGCGCCATCGCCGACGAAGTGGTGGTGATGCAGCGGGGCAGGGTGGTGGACCAGGGCAGCCGCAGCGCGATCTTCACCCCGCCGTATCAGGACTACACCGGCTTGCTGTTTTCATCGGAGCCGGAAATGGACCCCGACTGGCTCGACCATTTGCTGGCCGAACGGGCCGCGCTTACTTCTTGAGGAGTTTTTATGAAGGTGTTGATTGTCCACGCCCATCCCGAGCCGCAGTCGTTTACCGCGGCCTTGCGTGACCAGGCCACGGCAACCCTGCAAGCGCAGGGGCATGAGGTGCAGGTCAGTGATTTGTACGCGATGAACTGGAATCCCGTAGCCAGCGCGTCGGACTTCACCTCGCGGGAGAACCCCGACTACCTGGTGTATGCCCTGGAGCAGCGCCTGGGGGTGAAAAGCCAATCCATCGCGGCGGATATCCAGCAGGAGTTGGACAAGCTGCTGTGGGCCGATCTGCTGATCCTCAATTTCCCGATCTTCTGGTTCTCGGCGCCCGCGATGCTCAAGGGCTGGATTGACCGGGTGCTGGTGTCGGGCGTGTGCTACGGCGGCAAGCGGTTTTATGATCAGGGCGGGCTCGCCGGCAAGAAAGCGCTGGTCACGGTGACCCTCGGCGGGCGCGAGCATATGTTTGGCGAGGGTGCGATTCACGGGCCGTTGGAGGACATGCTGCGGCCGATCCTGCGTGGCACGCTGGCGTATGTCGGGTTTGAGGTGCTGGAGCCGTTTGTGGCGTGGCATGTGCCGTATATCAGCGCCGAGGCCCGGCAGACTTTCCTGCACAGTTACCAGCAGCGATTGGAAGGGCTGGCGGATGACCAGCCGTTGGTGTTTCCGAAGTTGGCGCAGTTTGATGAGGCTCTTTATCCACTTTAGTCAAGTGAATGAAGATCCAGTGTGGGAGCGGGCTTGCTCGCGAAAGCGGTGTGCCAGTTGATGCATGTGCTGGCTGAACCACCGCATTCGCGAGCAAGCCCGCTCCCACATTTGGTCTTCATTTGTCAGGCGCGATTGTGTGCCCGCAACCGTTCGGCAGCGCTGCGTAGCAGCTGTTCCGTGCCGTCCCAGCCCAGGCAGCCATCGGTGATCGACACGCCGTATTTCATCGACGGGCTCAATGGCTGGCAGCCTTCGAACAGGTGGCTCTCGATCATCATGCCGATCAGCGAGGTGTCGCCCTGCAGGCGCTGCTCCAGCACGTCGTTGAACACCGCCGGTTGGCGCAGCGGGTCTTTGCCGCTGTTGGCGTGGCTGCAGTCGACCATGATCCGCGGCGCGACTTTGCTCTTGGCAAGGTCGGCGTGAACCTGGGCCACGCTCTGGCGATCGTAGTTCGGCCCACGATGGCCGCCGCGCAACACGAGGTGAGTGTCGGGGTTGCCCGGGGTCTGGATGATCGCCGGATGGCCCTGGCTGTCGACACCGAAGTGACGGTGCGGGTGAGCGGCGGAGCGCATGGCGTCACAGGCGATGGCCACGCCGCCGTCGGTGCCGTTCTTGAAGCCCACGGGCATGCCGAGGCCGCTGGCCATTTCGCGATGAATCTGCGATTCGGTGGTGCGCGCGCCAATGGCAACCCAGCTCAGCAGGTCATCGAAGTAGCCGGCAGCCATCGGTTGCAGCAGCTCGGTGGCGACCGGCAGGCCCAGGCGCAGCATTTCCCGCATCAGTTCCCGGGACAGGGTCAGGCCGGCGGCCATGTCGTCGCTGCCATCCAGGCGTGGGTCGTAGGCCAGGCCTTTCCAGCCGATGGTGGTGCGGGGTTTTTCGACGTAGGCGCGGATCACCAGCAGCATCTGGTCACTGACTTCATGGGCCAGTTTTTTCAGGTTGCGTGCGTATTCCATGGCCGATTCCGGGTCGTGGATCGAGCACGGGCCGACAATCACCAGCAGGCGTGAGTCTTCACCCTGGAGGATGGCGCGCACGGCTTGGCGATGGGCGTGGATCTGTTCGTTGAGGAATGGGCTCAGGGGCAGTTGGTGCTTGAGCTCAAGGGCACTGGGCAAACGCTGGGTCAGCGCTTCATTGGCGCAGGACAGGGTGGAAACAGGCAGAGCGGCGATCGAGGCTTTCATATTCGGGCTTCCTGGGCAAGCGGCGGGCTGTTCCCGCACGCTCTGCCCTACTGGGGTGTTCGACAATTGGCCGTATTGGCTACGTGTGTTGGCTTGCCACCAATAGGTGACCGATCGGAGGCGGCAGGCTGTCCCGAACGGAGCTTGCTAAATCGCCAGGCGGTGGAGGTGTCGTAGCGGTAATAGGTGGCGTAGTTCATGGCGTGAGTCCTTTAAGTGTTCGGTGTGTGGCAACAATAATAAGGGCTGAAAAAACAAAACCCCCGGTCGGGGAGCCGACCGGGGGTTAGATTTCTCTGGTAGGCGACCCCTTGAGTAGTGGGCGCCGATTTCAGGTATCAGGCGCGCCAGTGGCTAAACCAATACCCAAAATAAAAGCTGACCAGTGCGCTCAAACCGCTCACACGGGCAGCCACGACCGAGCGCTGGGCGCTGGCAGCAGGGCAAACCTGAGTGTGGGTGAGTTGCAACATGGTGTGTCTCCAAATGATGGGGGGAGCTTAACTGAGGCGAGCGGGTGGATTCAATCAGTAATTTCTATTGAGGTTGGGTACTTACGGCTATGACGCCAGTGTCGATATGCTGCACCCACCTCACGATGATTGCCTGGATGCGACCATGACTGCCTTGACGATTGCTGCTGCCCAATCCATTTCCGTTGCAGGCGATGTGCCCGGCAATATCGCTCGTCACTTGGCTTTCATGCGCGTGGCGGCGGAGCACGGCGTGCAGTTGCTGGTGTTTCCGGAACTGTTCCTGACCGGCTATGAACCTTCACTGGCCGCCGGGCTGGCGATCGCGCCCGGCGATGAAGCGCTGGCGCCGCTGCGGGAGATGGCCCGTGAGTTGTGCATTACCGCGGTGGTGGGCATGCCGATTCGCCTGGGGGGCGCCAGTGAGGTGTTGATCGGCGCGCTGGTGCTGGGGCCGGATGGCTCGGTGGCGGTCTATACCAAGCAGCATCTGCATCCCGGTGAAGGCGTGGCGTTTGCTGCGGGGCAGGGCGGGGCGGCCCTTGAATGGGGGGACGACCGGATCGCCCTGGCGGTATGCGCGGATTTTTCCCACGCCAGCCACCCTCGACAGGCTGCCGAGGACGGGGCGAACATCTACGCTGCGGGTGTGCTGATCAGCGAAGGCGGCTACGCGCCGGACACCGCCTTGCTACAGGGCTATGCCGCCGAGCACCGGATGCTGGTGCTGATGGCCAACCACGGCGGTCCATCCGGTGGCTGGGCCTGCGCCGGGCGCAGCGCAATCTGGGGCGCCGACGGTGGTTTGATCGCGGCTAGCCCGGGTGTAGGCGATACGCTGGTGATTGCACGACGCGACACCGGCGGCCAGTGGCAGGGAGAACAGGTGGCAATCTAGGGAGTTCAGGCACATGGCGTTTCAACTGCAGGCCGCGACCAGCCAACACCTGGCCTTCGCCCGGACCCTGACCCACCAGGCCATGGGTAATTATTATCGCCAATACGACTTGTCGTGGTCCGATGCCGGTTTCGATACCGCCTGGGCCGGACGAGAAAACTGGCTGATCTGTCGCGATAACGAGGTGCTGGGTTTCATCAGCATCAGTCGTGACCCCAAGGCACTGTATATCCGCGAATTGCACATCCTTGAGGCGTTTCGTCATCAAGGGGCTGGCGGCTGGGTTATCGAGCAGATGGTGTACAAGGCGCGCGCGCAAGGGCTGGGTCTTTTACGGTTGACCGTTTTCAAGACCAACCCGGCGCGAAGGCTCTATCAGCGCAAGGGCCTGGAAATCGTTGGAGCGGAGGATTGCTTCTGGCGCATGGAGCGCAATTGCCGGCCGTGATCGGGTGTGAGTACTGCCAATTTTGGGAAAACAGGCACTTGGTTTTAATAAGCGCATACTGACTTCAAGAAATGACTTCCTGATCTTGCCTTACGGTTTCTTCCTCCGTCGGAATGATCCCGTCTTTCATGCCCAACAGGACCGCCACCTTATGGGCTTCTCCACGTCGTCCCTTTTTGCGCCCAGCGAGCACTTGATAGGTGGTAGCCGGGTCCACGCCATGCTCCCGGGCGAATGCTTGAACAGATTTTCCTTGGTGTTCAAGCCAAGCCTTGGCTTGTGCAGCCGTGCGAATTCCGGGCATAGTTCAAAACCGTTCAAGTTTGTTTAACAAAGAGATGAGAGTGTCACCTCTTGGGGTGTGCCAAATAGGATCATACATCCAAATGAGTGGAATCGGTTCGCGGTTACGGCAAGAAAGAGAGCGACTTGGCCTGTCGCAGAAAACTTTTGGTGAAATAGGAGGCGTGGAAGCCAACGCGCAAGGCAAATATGAAAGTGGTGGTCGGGCGCCCAAGGCGGACTATCTGTCACGGGTAGCTGAAAGAGGTGTCGATATCCTGTACGTGCTGACGGGCACGTCTACTCCTATTCAATTGGATAACCTTAGCCAGCTGGAGGAAAAAGTCCTGGGCAATTACCGGGCAATGTTAAAGGAAGATCAAGATGCAATCCGGCGGTTGACCACTACGCTGGCCGAGCATTCAGCTTCATTGAATGGAAAAACAAAGCTCCCCCTCCAGGAATCCTGACCTTTTTCTCAGGAAATTCGGCCGCCTACCGCCCGGTAGACGGCCATTGTTCATTGAAACTCTATATATATGACGCTTGCGGCTAGGTCTGCGCCGTGGTTTTTTGCTAAGGTGTTCAGCAACCTATAAGACCATATCGCGAGGTGTCTGCTTGATTAGGGTGCTAGTAGTCGATGACCATGATCTCGTTCGTACAGGCATTACACGAATGCTGGCTGACATCGATGGCCTGCAAGTAGTCGGCCAGGCCGAGTCAGGGGAGGAATCCCTGATCAAGGCCCGGGAGTTGAAGCCCGATGTGGTTTTGATGGACGTCAAGATGCCCGGGATCGGCGGTCTTGGCGCCACTACGAAGTTGTTGCGCAGCCATCCGGATATTAAAGTCGTGGTAGTGACCGTGTGTGAGGAAGATCCTTTTCCTACACGGCTGCTACAAGCGGGCGCGGCTGGCTATCTGACAAAAGGCGCGGGATTGGCGGAAATGGTCCAGGCCATTCGCCTGGTATTTGCCGGCCAACGCTACATCAGCCCGCAGATTGCCCAGCAGCTGGCGATCAAGTCGTTCCAGCCCACCAGCGACTCGCCGTTCGATGCGCTGTCGGAGCGCGAAATCCAGATCGCCCTGATGATTGTCGGCTGTCAGAAAGTCCAGTCGATCTCCGACAAGCTGTGCCTGTCGCCGAAAACCGTGAACACCTACCGTTATCGGATTTTCGAAAAGCTTTCCATCAGCAGTGATGTTGAATTGACCCTGCTGGCGGTACGCCACGGCATGGTAGACGCCAGCGCCTGAAATGACAGCTCCTGAAATAAAGGTCCAATTCGATCCGAGTGCGTTCCTTGCAACCTGCAGTGGCCGTCCCGGCGTGTATCGCATGTTCGACAGCGAAGCGCGCCTGCTCTACGTTGGTAAAGCCAAGAACCTGAAGAGCCGCCTGGCGAGTTACTTCCGCAAGACCGGCCTGGCAACGAAGACGGCGGCACTGGTGGCGCGTATCGCCCAGGTGGAAACCACCATCACCGCCAATGAAACCGAGGCGCTGCTGCTTGAGCAGACGCTGATCAAGGAATGGCGGCCGCCCTACAACATCCTGCTGCGTGACGATAAGTCCTACCCGTACGTGTTTCTCTCGGACGGCGACTTCCCACGCCTGAGCATCCATCGCGGTGCCAAGAAGCAGAAGGGCAAGTACTTCGGGCCTTACCCCAGCGCCGGCGCCATTCGCGAAAGCCTGAGTCTGCTGCAAAAGGCATTTTTCGTTCGCCAGTGCGAAGACAGTTTCTACAAGAACCGCAACCGTCCGTGCCTGCAGTACCAGATCAAACGCTGCAAGGCGCCATGCGTAGGCCTGGTTGAGCCGGCGGAATACGCTGAGGACGTGCGCCATTCGGTAATGTTCCTAGAAGGCCGCAGCAATGCCCTGGCCGATGAACTGTCCGGCGCCATGGAGCAAGCGGCCAGCACCCTGGATTTCGAGCGCGCCGCCGAACTGCGCGACCAGATCTCCCTGCTGCGCCGCGTGCAGGACCAGCAGAGCATGGAGGGCGGCACCGGTGACGTCGACGTCATCGCCGCCTTCGTCAACCCGGGCGGTGCTTGTGTGCACCTGATCAGCGTGCGCGGCGGCCGGGTGCTGGGCAGCAAGAACTTCTTCCCCCAGACCGGTATAGAAGAGGAGGTCGCCGAAGTCATGGCGGCGTTCCTTGGCCAGTACTACGTCAGCAGCCCCGAGCGCGACCTGCCGAGCGAGCTGATCGTCAACGTGGTGCATGAGGACTTCCCGGCGCTGATCGAAGCGATTCACGAATTGCGCGGCCGCGAGCTGGACATCAGCCACCGCGTACGCGGCACCCGGGCCCGCTGGCAGCAACTGGCCGTGACCAATGCCGAACAGGCCCTGGGCGCACGTCTGGCCAACCGCCAGCACGTCGCCGCACGGTTTGACGCTTTGGCCGAAGTCCTCAACCTTGACGAGCCGCCCCAGCGCCTCGAGTGCTACGACATCAGCCATTCCAGCGGCGAAGCCACCGTGGCCTCCTGCGTGGTGTTCGGGCCTGAAGGACCGATCAAGTCCGACTACCGGCGCTACAACATCGAAGGCGTTACTCCGGGCGATGACTATGCCGCCATGCACCAGGCCCTGACCCGCCGCTTCAGCAAACTGAAGGACGGCGAGGGCAAGCTGCCGGACATCCTGTTGGTGGACGGTGGCAAGGGTCAGCTATCCATGGCCCGCGACGTGCTCAATGAACTGGCGGTGCCCGACCTGATCCTGCTCGGCGTGGCCAAGGGGGCCACCCGCAAGGCCGGTTTTGAAACCTTGTACTTGAATGATGCCGCCCATGAGTTCACTTTGAAGGGCGACTCCCCGGCTCTGCATCTTATCCAGCAGATCCGCGACGAAGCCCACCGTTTCGCCATCACCGGCCACCGCGCCCGACGTGGCAAGACCCGGCGTACCTCAACCCTGGAAGGGGTGGCGGGGGTCGGGCCAACGCGGCGGCGGGACTTGTTAAAACATTTTGGTGGCTTGCAGGAGCTGTCCCGTGCCAGCATCGAAGAAATAGCCAAAGCTCCCGGTATCAGTAAAAAGCTCGCAGAGTTGATTTATGCAAATCTGCACAGCGAGTAGAATGCCTTCTCACCTCGTAGCCAGTTGTGCCGATGAATATCCCTAATCTGATCACCGTACTACGCGTCCTGCTCATTCCGATTTTCATTTTGCTGTTTTACCTGCCGTACGAATGGAGTTACATGGCATCCAGTTCGGTCTTCGCCTTCGCGGCTGCCACCGACTGGCTGGACGGCTACCTGGCTCGCCGCCTGGAGCAGAGCACGCCGTTTGGCGCGTTCCTGGACCCGGTGGCCGACAAACTGATGGTAGCGGTCGCCCTGGTGCTGCTGGTGCAGGAACATGGCAACCTCTGGCTGACCTTGCCGGCGGCCGTGATCATCGGTCGCGAGATCGTCGTCTCGGCCCTGCGGGAATGGATGGCCGAAATCGGCGCCCGTGCTCACGTGGCCGTGTCCAACATGGGCAAATGGAAAACCGCGGCGCAGATGCTTGCCCTGGTGATCCTGCTGGCCAACCCGTCGGATTTCTCCTTCTGGGTATTGCTGGGCTACGCCTTGCTGCTGATCGCCGCGGGGCTGACCTTGTGGTCCATGCTGCAATATTTGCGCGCCGCCTGGCCGCATCTGCGCACCGAGGTTGAAAAGAAATAAAACTTTTTTGAATCAAGGGGTTGACGGGTGATGAGGATTCTATAGAATGCGCATCACCAAGACGCGGGAATAGCTCAGTTGGTAGAGCACGACCTTGCCAAGGTCGGGGTCGCGAGTTCGAGTCTCGTTTCCCGCTCCAAACACAAAAAAAAGCCACTCAATAGAGTGGCTTTTTTTTGCCTGGGATTTAAGGAAAAGACGCTTCGGCGTCTTTTTTCGTTTCTACGCAAAACTACTGAAATCCGTCTCCAGCCACTTTTTTTAGTACATTTTTGAGTACATGGAATACGGGCAGTGGGCACAGCGGTTTTTGGGCGGAGCACCCCGGTCCGGCATCGTATACATCTCCTCGACCCGAAGCACTTGCCGCATTCCCGCCACCCGAAACAACAACGCCGGCAAGTGCCGGCGCTGTGTGCGGTTCAGGCATTACCCTCAGCGAAATGCCGGCACCACGTGCTTGATAAACAGCTCAAGGGATTTTTTCTTCTCCGCGTGGGGCAAGCTGTTATCACACCAGAAGCTGAACTCGTCCACACCCAGCTCCTGGTAGTACTGGATGCGCGGGATGATTTCTTCAGGCGTGCCAATCATTGCGGTCTTGTGCAGGCTTTCCAGTTCAAACTCCGGACGCCCGGCGAATTTTTCTTCCGGGCTCGGGTCAAGGAAGCCGTTGACCGGCACGGTCTTGTTGCCGAACCAGGCATCAAAGGTGCGATAGAATCGGGCGATTGCCTTGGCCCCGACTTTCCAGCCGTCAGGGTCGTCTACCGCGTGCACGTGGGTGTGACGCAACACCATCAGTTGTGGGCGTGGCACATCCGGGTTGTTGTCCAGGGCAGCCTGGAATTTATTTTTCAGGTCGAGGACTTCTTCGTCGCCCTTCATCAACGGCGTGACCATCACGTTGCAGCCATTAGCTACCGCAAAGTTATGCGAGTCCGGGTCGCGTGCGGCAATCCACATCGGCGGGTTGGGCTGCTGGATCGGCTTGGGCACGCTGGTGGAGGTGGGGAACTTCCAGATGTCGCCGTCATGGGCATAGTCGCCTTTCCACAACGCACGTACCACCGGCACCATCTCGCGCAGCGCCTGGCCGCCGGATGAGGCGGGCATGCCGCCGGCCATGCGGTCGAACTCCACCTGGTAGGCACCACGGGCCAGGCCGACTTCCATGCGTCCGTTACTGATCACGTCGAGCAGCGCGCATTCGCCTGCCACCCGCAGTGGGTGCCAGAACGGCGCGATGATGGTACCGGCGCCCAGGTGAATGGTGGTGGTTTTGGCCGCGAGGTAAGCCAGCAGCGGCATCGGGCTGGGCGAGATGGTGTATTCCATGGCGTGGTGTTCGCCAATCCAGACGGTGCTGAAACCACCGGCTTCCGCCATCAGGGTCAGTTCGGTCAAGTCTTCGAACAACTGGCGATGGCTGACACTTTCATCCCAGCGTTCCATGTGCACGAACAGGGAAAATTTCATGACGCTTACCTCGGATCTATTGTGATCGGCCTGTCGACTGCGGGCCCTTAGGTGCTCTCGCCAATGTGAAGCTTGCCAGTGATGAAGGCTATTCGGCGGATTGATTGTTGGTATACCATAATACGGAATATCTGCAAAACTTTTCTCTCCAGCGGTCGCACATTCACTTCACAAGGAAGGCGAGCTAGATGAACATAAAACAAAAATTGATCCTGGCCTTTGCGGTGATCGCCAGCCTGCCAGTCATTCTGGTGGCAGTGATGATCATCCTCAACGTGCGCCATGAGGCACGGGACGGCTTTATCGACGGCAGCGAACGCGAGATTCGCCAGGTCGACAATGCCATGCAATTGTTTTTTGAAGGTATCAGTCAGAACGTCGCCTACCTGGCGGCGCATCCGCAGTTGCAAAGTATCAACGGCGATGTGAAACGCTATCTGGCCAGCGACGCCGCCCAAGTCGCACTCGGTGAGCGCGATCAGCAGTTGTTCAAGCTGTTCGAGGGCCTGGCCAAGAGTCATTCGGCCTACACCTACCTGTCACTGGGTACTGAAGATGGCGGCTATGTATTCTGGCCGGGTGACCCGAAGCTGGCGAGCTACGACCCGCGCACCCGGCCCTGGTACAAGACGGCCATGGCGCAACCGGGCAAGACCCTGCGCACCGAGGCGTATTACTGGGCCGCCGATGACGTGGTGCTGGTCAGTACGGTGCGAAGCTTCAATGACCGCCAGGGCAACGCGAGCGGGGTGGTGAACATCGATGTTTCCCTCAAGCAACTGACCGACCTGGTCAAACAGATCAAGCTGGGTGACAGCGGCTACCTGATGTTGATGGAAGCCAATAACACCGTGTTGGTGGACCCGAATGACCCGTCTCACAACTTCAAGAAACTTAGTGAGTTGGGCGAGGGTTACCGGCAGTTGAGCGAGGCTGGGCAGGGCCTGGTGCAGGTCGAGTTGGCAGGCGAGCGCTACATGGCGTTTGTCTGGCCGTCCAGGGCATTGGGCTGGCGGTTTGTCGGGGTGGTGCGGGAAAGTGAAGTGATGGCCGGCGCGGCGCGCCTGACCTGGCTGATCGCGGCGATCGCCCTGGTGTGTGCCGTGTTGTTTGCAGTGGTGGGCGCCTGGTTTGCCGGGCTGATCGTCAAGCCGATTCGTGGTGTGGCCAGCGGCCTGGAAGGCATCGCCCAGGGCGAAGGAGATCTGACGGCGCGCCTGCCGGTAAAAGGGCGAGACGAGACGGCACAACTGGCCGGCTGGTTCAACCAGTTCCTCGAAGCGATCCGCACGCTGATCCAGCGCATCGGCCAGGCGGCCGGGCAGATCCACAGCAGTTCGGGGAGTGCCATGGAGGTCTCGGTGGAAATGGCTGAGGTCGCCTCACGCCAACGGGAGGCCGTGGACATGGTGTCCACCGCGTTTCATGAGATGGTCGCCACCTCCAATGAAGTCGCGCGCTCCTGCAGCCAGGCCGCCGACTCTGCCGACAACGGACAGCGCCAGGCGCACACCGGCCAGCAGCAGATCGACGCAGCAGTGAGCAGCGTAGGGCGCCTGAGTGAGGAAATCGGCCACTCCGCCCAGTCCATGGAGCAACTGGAAAAAGACAGCAACGACATCCAGTCGATACTCGGCACCATCCGCTCCATCGCCGAACAGACCAACCTGCTGGCGCTGAACGCTGCCATCGAAGCCGCCCGAGCCGGTGAACAGGGGCGTGGTTTTGCCGTGGTGGCAGACGAAGTGCGGGCCCTGGCCAAGCGTACGTCGGACTCCACCGGCGAGATCGACGGGCTGCTGGGCAACCTCGCCCGGCGTACCCATCAGATGGGTAAACAAATGCATGCCAGCCTGGAGGTGTCCCAGGAAACGGTGGTGTCGATCAACGACGCACGGGCCAGTTTTGGGTTGATTCGCGAGTCGGTGGACGTGATCCGCGACATGAATACGCAAATCGCAACGGCTGCCGAAGAGCAGCACCAGGTGGCTGAAGACATCAATCGGCACATCAGCCAGATTCACGGGGATGCACAGTTGGTGGCGAGCCTGGCTGATTCCACGCGCCAGGATGCGCAGCAATTGACGACGTTGTCTCAGACGTTGAATCAGTTGGTCAGCCGCTTCCGCACCTGACCGGTGGGCGCCCGGGCTGCCGGGCGCCTGCAACGGTAACGATCAGGCAATGGCGGGCAGGGCGCCCATCTTGCCGTGGCAATACACCAGTGGCCCGGCGTTCTGCCGGGGCACGATCAGGTTCTTCACCGCACCGACCATGATTGCATGGTCACCGCCTTCATACTCACGCCACAACTCGCACTCGATCACCGCCGTGGCATTGGCGAGGATCGGGTTGCCCAGTTCACTCAACGTCCATTCGATGCCCTGCGCCTTGTCTTTGCCCTTGCGCGCAAAAGCATAGGCTTCGCTTTGCTGCCCACCGGACAGCACATGAATGGCAAAGCGCTGGTTCTTGATCAGCACCGGATAGGAGTCGGAACTGTAGTTGGGGCAGAACAGCACCAGGGCCGGCTCCATGGACAACGAGCTGAACGCACTGGCGGTAAGTCCGACTATCTGCCCGTCATCATCGAGCGTGGTGATCACGGTGACTCCGGACGGAAACGAACCCATCACTTGTTTGTAGATGGCGGCATCGATCATGGGACGGTCCTCGTAGGGTGAAGCGGATTTTATAGATTTGTAGGTCTGATGGTATACCGTAATACAATCTAATCAAGGGCTTTTTCAGGCGGCCGATGAACGTTGACCTTTGGTCTTATAGCCAATGAATACGGGGGTTAGCCCGCTGAATGAAGAGGGGCCGTGTGGCACAATAGCGGATCAGATGCGTGCCAGGACTACGGATCAGTCTTGTGAAAATGTTGGAATACCATAATATGGTGTTCGTATGGGGGTGGCCAGAGAGCTCCCCCGGTTTGGCGTCAAACAACTATAAGATCAGACAAACGCGAGTTCATTTCCATGCCCCAGATGTCCCGGCAAGATCCCCTGATCGAGAATCACACGGTCGATTACGTCCCCCTCGCGGAGCGCCATGGAAAGGCCCGCGACCTGTTCACCCTATGGTTCAGCACTAACATTGCACCGCTGCCCATCGTCACCGGCGCTATGGTGACTCAGGTGTTCCATCTCAACCTGGTGTGGGGGCTGCTGGCGATTGCCCTCGGGCACATGCTCGGCGGTATTGTCATTGCCCTCGCGTCGGCCCAGGGCCCGCGCATGGGCATCCCGCAGATGGTGCAGAGCCGGGGTCAGTTCGGGCGCTACGGAGCGCTGCTGATCGTTTTCTTCGCGGCCCTGATCTACATTGGCTTTTTCATCTCCAACATTGTGCTGGCGGGCAAGTCCATCGTCGGCATCGTGCCGTCGGTACCGGTGCCGGCCAGCATCCTGATCGGCGCGCTCAGCGCCACGGCCATTGGCGTGATCGGCTATCGCTTTATCCATACCCTGAACCGCATCGGCACCTGGGTGATGGGCAGCGCATTGCTGGCGGGTTTCCTCTACATTTTTTCCCACGACCTGCCGGCAGACTTCCTCACCCGTGGCGGCTTCAATCCGGCCGGCTGGCTGGCGACGGTATCGTTGGGAGTGATCTGGCAGATCAGCTTCTCCCCCTATACCAGCGATTATTCGCGCTACCTGCCGGCTGATATCGGCATCACCCGACCCTTTGTCGCCACCTACCTGGGGGCCACTCTCGGCACCATTTTGTCGTTCTCCTTTGGCTTGGTCGCCGCCCTGGCGACACCCGAAGGCACTGAGGCGATGGTCGCGGTCAAGCAAGCCACCGGCTGGCTGGGGTCGATCCTGATGGTGCTGTTTCTGCTCAATATCATCAGCCACAACGCCCTGAATCTGTATGGTGCGGTGCTGTCGATCATCACCTCGATCCAGACCTTCGCCAGCCAGTGGACACCCGGCATCAAAGTGCGTGTGGTGCTGTCCAGCGTGGTGCTGGCCGGATGCTGCGTGGTGGCATTGGGCGCGTCGGCGGACTTCATCTCGCAATTTATCGGCCTGATCCTTGCGCTGCTATTGGTGCTGGTGCCGTGGGCGTCGATCAACCTGATCGATTTCTACATCATCAAGCGTGGCGCCTATGACATTGCGTCGATCTTTCAGGCGGACGGCGGGGTTTACGGACGCTTTAACCTGCATGCGATCGTGGCGTATTTCATCGGCATCGTCGTGCAACTGCCGTTTGCCAATACGTCGCTGTACGTGGGGCCATGGGCCAATCTGGTAGAGGGCGCAGACCTGTCGTGGCTGGTGGGGTTGGTGGTGACGTGTCCGCTGTATTACTGCCTGGCGACGCGCGAGCATAGCCGGAAGATGAGGACGGTAAAGTTGGGCTATACCGACTGATCATCGAATGAACTGAAATGCCCGGCCAATGCCGGGCATTTTTTTATCTGCAGTTAAGGCCTGCCGATGCAGCCGTATCCTTGTAGCAAGCTGGCTTGATGATCAATGACATCCGGCCAGGTCCAATGTTAGCAGGCAAAAAAAGGCCGCCACAACCCGACGTTGTGGCGGCCCAAGGGTGACTCAATGGGCGCCGGCGGCCTTGTTCAGATCGCTTTCAGCCCATGCGGTATAGACGCAAGCATCCGCCGTGGCCCAGCGCACGCGCACCGGGTCGCCGGCCTTGAGTGGCATGCCCGCAGCAGACAACGCCTTGACTGTCATCGAGGTGCCGCCAAGGGTTTTCACGGTGCAGGTCTGGCTTTCGCCGAGGAACAGCACCTCGCCTACAATCGCTGACACCTCATTCCAACCCGCCGCCAATGCCTGCTCGGTAGCTTGCTCGACACTCAGCGCCAAGGCTTTTTCCGGGCGTACCATCAACAGCACCTCCTGCTCGGTTTGCAAGCCGCTGGTCAGGCGGATCGACAGCGATTGGCCTTCAAACGATGCCACCGCATTCCCCTGCGCCTTGAGCTTGAGGAAGTTGGAGTTACCGAGGAACGAGGCTACAAACGCATTTGGCGGGTTCTGGTACAGGTCGTAGCCACTGCCCAGGCCGACAATCTTGCCGTGGCTGAAAATCGCGATGCGCTGGGACAGGCGCATGGCTTCTTCCTGGTCGTGGGTTACGTAGACGATGGTGATGCCCAGGCGCCGATGTAATTGGCGCAGTTCGTCCTGCAGGTCTTCACGCAGTTTTTTGTCGAGGGCGCCGAGGGGTTCGTCCATCAGCAGGATGCGCGGCTCGTACACCAGCGCCCGCGCGATGGCGACGCGTTGCTGCTGGCCGCCGGAGAGTTGCGAAGGGCGGCGATGGGCAAATTGCTCAAGCTGCACCAGCTTGAGCATGGCGTCGACGCGCTTCTCGCGCTCGGCGCTGGCCAGTTTGCGAATCGCCAGGGGGAAGGCGATGTTGTCGCGCACCGACAAATGCGGGAACAGCGAGTAACGTTGGAACACCATGCCGATGTCGCGTTTGTGCGGCGGCACATTGACCAGGGATTGGCCGCTCACCAGGATCTCGCCGCTGCTTGGCGTTTCAAAGCCTGCGAGCATCGACAGGGTGGTGCTTTTGCCAGAGCCGCTGGAGCCGAGGAAGGTCAGGAATTCGCCGTCCTTGATGTCCAGCGAGATGTTATCCACGGCGGCAAATTCACCGTAGTACTTGTTCAGGTTGCGCAAGCTGACCAGGGGTTGGCCATGGTTTTGCGCGGTATCTTGGATCACTGCACTCATGTCTTGCTCCTGGGCGCTCAAGCGCGGGTTTCTGTGCGCCGGCGAAGGGCGGCGGCGATGACCATGACGAGCACCGAGAGGCCGATCAGCAACGTCGAGGCGACGGCAATCACAGGCGTCAGGTCCTGGCGCAGGGTGGTCCACATTTTTACGGGAAGGGTTTGCAGGGTCGGGCTGGCCATCATCACGCTGAGCACCACTTCGTCCCATGAGACGAGAAAGGCGAACAACGCGCCGGCCACCATTCCCGGGCGAATCGCCGGGAATGTCACCTTGAATACGGCCTGCAGGCGCGATGCACCGCAGATCACCGCCGCATCTTCAATCGATTGGTCGAACAGCTTGAGCGAGTTGATGATCGAGATAATGGTGAACGGCAGCGCGACAATCACATGGCTCACTACAAAGGCGAACATCGTGCCGGTATAGCCGAGCTTGAGGAACAGTGCGTACACCGCCACCGCGATGATCACCAACGGCACGATCATCGGCAGGGTGAACAGGCCGTAGAGCAACTCGCGGCCAGGAAATCGCCCACGCACCAGGGCAAATGCGGTGGGCAGGCCCAGCGCCACGGCGAACACGGTGGTCAGTACCGCAACCTTGAGGCTCGCTACCGCCGCGTTCATCCAGTCGGCATTGGAGAAGAACTGGCCGTACCATTTCAGCGTCCAGCCCGGTGGCGGGAACACCAGCCATTGGGACGAGCCGAACGACAGCAACACGATGAACACGATCGGCAACAGCAAGAACAGGCCAATCATGCCGGTGGTGGTGTAGAGGCCCAGGCGCATCCTGCGGCTCATGGCATTGGAAGTCAGGAGCATGACGGCTTACCTCGCGTTGCTGGCGCCAACCGGGGATTCCGGCTGAAGCTTCAGGTAGAAGTAGAACAGCACCAGCGTGATAAAGATCAGCAATGCGGCGCCGGCACTCGCCAGGCCCCAGTTGAGGAACGACTGCACCTGCTGGATGATGAACTCAGGCAGCATCATGTTCTGCGCGCCGCCGAGCAGCGCCGGGGTGACGTAGTAACCGAGGGACATCACAAACACCATCAAGCCGCCGGAAAACAACCCCGGTCGGCACAGCGGCAGGAACACCCGGAAGAAGTTGGTCCAAGGGCTGGCACCGCAGATGGAGCCGGCCTGCAGGATCATCGGGTCGATGGCCTGCATGGTTGCCTGCAATGGCAGCACAATGAACGGGATCATGATGTAGCTCATACCGATCACCACGCCGGTCAGGTTGTGCACCATCTCCAGCGGCTGGTCGATGATGCCCATCGCCATCAGTGCCTTGTTGATCACCCCGGAGGCTTGCAGCAATACCAGCCATGAATAGGTGCGGGCGAGCAGGCTGGTCCACATCGACAGCAGCACGATGTTCAGGATCCAGCGCCCCCAGCCGCGTGGTACCAGGGTAATCACCCAGGCCAGCGGGAAGCCCAGCAACAGGCTGAACAGGGTCACCAGGCCGGCCACCGAAAAGGTATTGAGCAGTACCCGGGCGTATGCCGAGTTAGCGAACAGTTGCTCATAGTTGCCAAGGCCCGGTACGGGCTCCAGCACGCCGCGCAGCAACAGGCCGATCAGCGGCGCGAGGAAGAACAGGCCGAGGAACAGCAGCGCCGGGATCAGGTTGCTCGACCCCCGCCAGCGCTGCGCCAGGGATGGCGCACCTGGTTTGCAGGAAACTGCGCCAGCAACGCCGAGGGCGCTCCCGGTCGGCGTGGTTGCCGTCATTTTCATTTGACTAGCCATTCATTCCACCGTGTCGCAATGGCCGGACCGTTCTTGGCCCAGTAGGCGAAATCGAGGGTGATCTGGTCCTTGGCATACGCCGTCGGCAGGTTGGGCGCCAGCACTGAGTCCAGGCGCTGCACACTGTCGATGTTCACCGGTGCATAAGCGGTCAGGTTAGAGAAGTCGGCCTGGCCCTTGGCGCTGCTGGCACTGGCCAGGAACTTCATCGCCGCGCCTTTGTTTTTGCTGCCTTTAGGCACGACCAGGATGTCCGCCATCACCAGATTCTGTTTCCAGCTTACGCCTACGGGTGCGCCATCTTCCTGCAGGGCATGAATGCGGCCGTTCCAGAACTGACCCATGCTGACTTCGCCCGAGGCCAGCAGTTGCTGGGACTGTGCGCCGCCGCCCCACCAGACGATGTCTTTCTTGATGGTGTCGAGTTTCTTGAAGGCGCGGTCCAGGTCCAGGGGGTAGAGCTTGTCGGCTGGAACGCCGTCAGCCAGCAGCGCCAGTTCGAGCACGCCAGGGCTTGGCCATTTGTAGAGGGCACGTTTGCCGGGGTAGGTTTTGGTGTCGAACAGCGCGGCCCAGTCCTGTGGCTTGCCAGCGCCGAGCTTGCCCTCGTTGTAGCCGAGTACGAAGGAGAAGAAAAACGAGCCGACGCCATGGTCGGAGACAAACCGCGGGTCGATCTTGTCGCGCTGGATCACCGAAAAATCCAGGGGTTCGAGCAGCCCTTCAGCGGCGGCGCGCAAGGCGAAGTCAGCCTCCACGTCTACCACGTCCCACTGCACGTTGCCGCTCTCGACCATGGCCTTGAGCTTGCCATAGTCGGTGGGACCGTCCTGCACCACAGTGATCCCGCTGGCCTTGCTGAAAGGATCGGCCCACGCCTGCTTTTGCGCATCCTGGGTGCTACCGCCCCAGCTCACGAAATTGACGCTTTCGGCCGCCAGGGCCGCGTGAGTGGCCGTGGCCAGCAAACCCGCGAACAGCATCGCGGTTGCACGTTTGTTCAACACCATTTTCACGCCCTCATTTGTTTTGTTATTGAGCGGGCCTGGTAATGCCCGCCTATCGGGAGCAGTAGGTCTCTCGAAGCCTCTATTGCGAAGCCTCAAAAGTCGACCGTACCAAGGCTTGTTACTGGCGCTATCCCTGGCATGCGCACTTGGCAAAAGTACTCGGTCGATGGAATGTCATATTATGGTATTCCAAGCTTTGTGCAAGCACTTTGCCTTACCGGTTATCCGTCATTCGGTGAACGGAATGCTCTCCACCACCTCCAGGTCGTAGCCTGTCAGCCCGGCGTATTTCAGCGGAGGGCCAAGGTGGCGCAGCTTGCAGACGCCAAGGTCCTGCAATATCTGCGCGCCGGTGCCGACTTCCGAATAGATCCGCGACTGCGAACGGCTGAACTGGCGCGGCGTCTGGGTCAACTGCGGGACGCGTTCGAGCAGGGCCTGGGAGGATTCATGATTGGCCAGCACCACCACCACGCCGCTGCCTTCTGCCGCGACGCGTTGCAGGGCGGCCCATAAGGTCCAGTTGGAGGGGCCGCTATACTCGGCGCCCACCAGGTCGCGCAGCGGGTCGATCACGTGCACGCGCACCAGGGCGGGCGTGTCGCGGTGTAACTGCCCCATGACCATCGCCATGTGCACGCCGCCATCAATGCGGTCCTCAAAGGTGATCAGGCGGAACGTGCCGTGCACTGTGGGCAGGTCGCGCTCGCCGATGCGCACTACGGTGCGCTCGGTACTGAGGCGGTAGTGGATCAGATCGGCGATGGTGCCGATCTTGATCCCATGCTTGTGCGCGAACACCTCAAGGTCAGGGCGACGTGCCATGGTGCCGTCATCGTTCATCACTTCGACGATCACCGAGGCTGGTGTGTGCCCGGCCAGGCGCGCCAGGTCGCAACCGGCTTCGGTGTGCCCGGCGCGCGTCAACACGCCGCCATCCTTGGCGCGCAACGGGAAAATATGCCCCGGTTGCACGATGTCGGCCGGCCCCGCATCGGCATTCACGGCCGCGGCCACCGTGCGCGCCCGGTCGGCGGCGGAGATGCCGGTGGTCACGCCGGTGGCGGCTTCGATGGACACGGTAAACGCGGTGCTGAACACGCTGCCATTGCTCGGCACCATCTGCTGCAGGCCGAGGCGCTGGCAGTGTTCGTCGGTGAGGGTCAGGCAAATCAGGCCACGCGCTTCCCGGGCCATGAAGCTGATAGTCTCGGCGGTGCAGCACACCGCGGGCAGCAACAGGTCGCCTTCGTTCTCCCGATCCTCGTCGTCCACCAGGAGCACCATTTTGCCTTGGCGGTAGTCTTCGATGATGTCTGCGATGTTGTTGAAAGACATGGTGGCTGCTCGATTTATTGGTTGTATGTATTATGGTATACCACAAAACCAAGCAAGAGGATGTCACGATGAAGGCTTACTGGATTGCCCATGTAAATGTGTCCGATGCAGAGCAGTACACGCAGTACACCCAGCGCGCGCCTGCGGCCTTCGCGAAGTTTGGCGGGCGCTTCCTGGCCAGGGGCGGGCGCAGCGCCGCGATGGAAGGCGGGCCTGCCAGGCAACGTAATGTGGTGATCGAGTTCGACAGCTACGAGCAGGCGCTGGCCTGTTATGAGTCTGCGGAGTATCAGGAGGCAAAGGCGCGTCGTGAAGGGGCGGGCGAGGCGCAGATCATCATCGTGGAAGGGCTGGTGCCTTAGGGGTATCAGGCATACATCACATTTTTGATCCGTGTCGGGTCTGACGATCAGCGGATGAAGTGAATCTTGCCGCTGTCGTCGTTACCGATGTAGATGCCATACACCCCAGCCTGGCGTTCCTCGATATAACGCTCGAGGATCTGCCGGATCGCCGGGTAGTAGATGCTGTCCCAGGGAATGTCCTCGGGCGCGAAGAACTTGTAGTCGAGGGTCTCCGGCCCGAACTGGCCGGTGATCTGCAGCGCGATGGCGCGGAAGATGATGTACACCTCGCTGATCTTCGGCACGCTGAAAATCGAGTAGGGCGAGAGGATCTCCGCGCGTACGCCGCTTTCTTCCCAGACTTCGCGTAGTGCGGCCTGTTCAGTGGTTTCGCCACCTTCCATGAAGCCGGCCGGCAGCGTCCAGGTGCCAGGACGCGGCGGGATGGCCCGCTGGCAAAGCAGATATTTGCCGTCCTGCTCGATGATGCAGCCGGCGATAATCTTCGGGTTGATGTAGTGGATGTAGCCGCAGCCCCGGCACATCAGGCGCTCATGGGTATCACCCGGTGGCAGCTGGTGACCGAGGTCACTGCTGCCACATGTCGGGCAAAAACTGGGGCTGGGCATGGTCAGTGACCTATGCGCGGTTCTTTGAGGGCGATGGGCAGTGTGATCTCGGGGATCTTGCCGGTCTCTTCCTGCTTGCGCTTGAGGTAATCCAGGGCCACGGCGGCGGCGGCGCGCACGTGGTCGACACAGGCCTGGTGGGCGGCGAGCGGGTCGCCGCTCTTGATCGCCTGGACCATACGCTCCATTTCCTGGTTGCTGGTACCGCGACGGTTTTCCTGGGATACCGAGGTCGCGCGCAAGTAGCTGATACGTGCCTGCAACTGACGCAGTTGGGTGGCCGCCACGTGGTTGCCGGAGCCTTCGAGCAACACGTCGTAGAATCCTTGTACCGAATCAATGACCTGTTGCAGCTCACCGTCCTTGAGGGCCTTGCGGTTTTCCTCGAGGGCTTTTTCCAGTGCCTTGATGTCCTTGGCCTTGGCGCGCAGGGTGAACAACTGCACGATCAAGCCTTCGAGCACGCAACGCAGTTCATAGATGTCGACGGCATCGGCCAGGGTGATGATCGCCACTTGCGGGCCCTTGGCATCGGCGAACTCCACCAGGCCTTCGGACTCCAGGTGGCGCAAGGCTTCGCGCACCGAGGTGCGGCTGACGCCGAGGCGGTCGCAAAGGTCGCGTTCCACCAGGCGGTCACCCGGCAGCAGTTGGAAGTTCATGATGGCGCTGCGCAGTTTTGCCAGCACGATTTCGCGCAGGGTGACCGGGTTGTGATTGACCTTGAAGCTGTCGTCGAGTGGCAGGCGTTTCATGGGGGCTGCTCTGAATGTTGCGGTTAACTGGAGGCCTCGGCGTCGGTTTCAGCGAAGGCTTCACGGGCCAGTCGGAAACTGTCCACGGCGGCGGGAACCCCGCAATAAATGCCGACCTGAAGCAGAATTTCGCGTATTTGTTCACGACTCAGCCCGTTACGCAAGGCGCCGCGCACGTGCAGCTTGAGTTCATGGGGCCGATTGAGGGCCGAAATCATCGCCAAGTTTATCATGCTGCGTTCTTTAAGCGACAAACCCTCACGGCCCCACACATGGCCCCAGCAGTATTCGGTGACCATCTCCTGCAGGGGGCGAGTGAAGTCGTCGGCGTTCTCGATCGAACGTTGCACATAGGCTTCGCCCAGCACTTGCGTACGGATTTTCAGGCCCCGTTGGTACTTGTCGTCGCTCATCAATCAGCTCCTCAGGCCAGGGTGGGCAGCGGGCCCAGCTTGCCCTTGTGGTAGATCATCGGTGTGACCGGTTGCTCGGGCAGGATCAGGTTTTTCACCGCTCCGACGATGATCGCGTGATCGCCACCGTCGTATTCGCGCCACAACTCGCACTCGATGATCGCCGTGGCCTTGGCCAGCAGCGGATTGCCCAGTTCGCTCAAGTGCCACTCGATGCCCTTGGCCTTTTCCTTGCCCTTGCTGGCAAAGGCATAGGCTTCGGCGGTCTGGTCGGCGGACAGCAAATGAATCGCAAAGCGCTTGCTGTCGCGCAGGATCGGATAGGTGTCCGATGCATAGTTGGGGCAGAACAGGACCAGTGCCGGGTCGATCGACAGCGCACTGAATGCGCTGGCGGTGATGCCGACGATGCCGCCATCCGGGTCGAGGGTAGTGACGACCGTCACCCCGGACGGGAATGAACTCATGACGTCTTTGTAAATGCCGGGTTCGATCATGGTCGGGGTCTCTTAACGCATCACAAAAGGATCAGGCATGGGCGCCTGGGAAAGGTTGATCCACACCGTCTTCAGCTCGGTGTAAGCCAGTACCGAATCGATGCCACTTTCACGTCCATAGCCGCTGTTCTTGAAGCCGCCAATGGGCGCCATGGCCGAGACGGCGCGGTAGGTGTTGACCCAGATAATCCCCGAACGCACGTCGCGGGCCAGGCGGTGGGCACGACCGAGGTCGCGGGTCCAGATGCCGGCGGCGAGGCCGAACTGAGAGTCGTTGGCGATGGCCAGGGCTTCGGCTTCGTCCTTGAAACGGATGACCGAGGCCACCGGGCCGAACACTTCTTCCTGCATGATCTTCATCGAGTTGCGGTCGCACTCGAACAGGGTCGGCTCATAGAACCAGCCTTCGCCCAGGTTCTGCGGACGCTTGCCACCGGTACGCAGGCGCGCACCTTCAGCGATGGCATCCGCCACCAGGCCTTCGACCACGGCCAGTTGCTGTGCGGTGGCCATGGGGCCCATTTCACTGGCGTCGTCCTGCGGGTTGCCGATGCGAATGCGTTTGGCGCGCTCTACCAGGCGCTCGACGAATTCGTCGTAGATTTCATCCTGCACCAGCAGGCGCGAGCCAGACACACAGCTTTGCCCCGACGCCGCGTATATCCCGGCAATCGCACCATTGATGGCGCTGTCGAGGTCGGCATCGGCAAAGATGATGTTCGGTGACTTGCCGCCCAGTTCCAGCGACAGCTTGGCGAAGTTCTCGGCGCTGCTGCGTACTACGTGCCGCGCCGTGGCTGCGCCGCCGGTAAAGGCGATCTTGCGCACCAAAGGGTGGCGGGTGAGGGCGGCGCCGGTGCTTGGGCCGTAGCCAGTCACCACATTGACCACGCCCGGCGGAATGCCAGCCTCCAGGGCCAGGCGCGCCAGTTCGAGGATGGTCGCCGAGGCGTGCTCCGACGGTTTGATCACGATGGTATTACCCGCTGCCAGGGCCGGCGCGAGTTTGATCGCGGTCAAGTACAGCGGGCTGTTCCATGGAATGATCGCGGCCACCACGCCCATGGCTTCGTGCACGGTGTAGGCGAAGAGGTCCGGCTTGTCCAGCGGCAGGGTGCCGCCCTCAAGCTTGTCGGCCAGGCCTGCCGTGTAATGGAAGAACTCCGGCAGGTAACTGACCTGACCGCGTGTCTCGCGGATCAGCTTGCCATTGTCGCGGCTTTCGAGCTGTGCCAGTTGTTCCTTGTTTTCGGCAATCAAATCTCCCAGGCGGCGCAGCAGTTTGCCCCGCGCGGTAGCGGTGAGGCCACGCCAGGCCGGGCTGTCGAAGGCGCTTTGCGCGGCCTGCACGGCGCGCTCCACATCCGTCTCGTCGGCGTCGGGCAGTTGCGCCCAGGGTTCGGCCAGGGCCGGGTTGAGGCTGTCGAAAGTCTTGCCGGACAGGGCATCGACCCATTCACCGCCGATGCACATCTGGAAGCGTGCGAGTGTCATGCAACGATCCCCTTTATTGGATTTTTTTGGGTGTACACCGTGTCAAGAAAGCCCAGCAGCAGTTGGTTGACCAGCCGCGGCGATTCCACTGGCATCATATGCCGTTGCTCGGCCAGCACTGCAACCGTCGCACCGGGAATGCGATCGGCCAGTTGCCGGGCCATCTCCGGGGTCGAGCCCGGGTCGAGTTCACCGGTGGCGACCAGGGTCGGCGTGCGCAAACCCTTAAGGTCGTCGGCGCGGTACATGTCCTGGGTCGCGAACAGCTCGTACGTGGTGAGGTAGCCCTGGGGGTCGTTGCCCGCCAGGGTTTCACGCAGCGCAGCGATCTGCGCCGGGTTGGCTGCCTGGTACTCGCGGCTGAACCAGCGTGACAGCGCGGCTTCGGCATTCGCATCCGGGCCATGCTCGGCGGCCTGGGCAGTGCGTGCGATCACCCCGGCACGCTGTTCGGCGCTGCGGTTGAACACACTGTTGAGCACCACCAGGCCTTGCAGGCGTTCGGGGTAATGCAAGGCAAACGCCCGCGCAACCAGGCCGCCCATGGAAAACCCGATCACCGTTGCCTGAGGCAGTTGCAGGTGGTCGAGCAGTTCCAGCAACTGGTCGGCATACCCCAGCAGCGGGGTGCCGGCAGCCGGGCGTGGGCTGGCGCCATGGCCCAGCATGTCATAGGTGATCACGCGATAATTCGTGGCCAGGCCAACGACTTGCCCGCCCCACATTTCTTTATTCAGGCCCACGCCGTGGATCAAAACCACAGGCTGGCCTTGGCCGGTCGCCAGATAACTGGTGCCAGCCGGGGTGCGATCAGCGGTGAGCTGAATCATGGAGCGCTCCTGCATGTTTTTTGTTTGGGTGACCGGTCTTGCTTACTGGGCTTTCTCGGCTGCCAGCTCTTCCAGGTCGATGTAACGGTTGCCGATGCGTGGGTGCAGGCGGCCGCCGTCGGCGCACCCAAGGACCACCACGATCTCGTCGGCACGCGGGGAATCTTCTATCTGCATTTCCAAGGTGATGTAGTGCGAGCGCAGCCCTTCGTCATCCTTGTGCATCATCGGGATTTGAATCGATGTGCCCGGGCCACCGCGCTTGTTGGTAAAACTCAGGTAGCTCTTGGCCTTGACCGCTTCGCGGTAGTGGTTGCCAAAGCGCAGGGTATGGATGATTGCCGAGGCGTGTTCGATTTCACCGTCGGCACCGACCACGGCGGCCTTGCCATAGGCTTCGATGTTGTCTGCACCACCGATAATGCCAATCAGGCGCTCCACCATCAGTGCGCCGAGATCCGAGCAGTTGGCACGGATTTCCGGTTTCAGGTCTTCGACAAAACCGCGACCCAGCCACGGGTTTTTCAGGACGACAGCCAGGCCCACCATAGTCACTGGCGTGTCGGAGGCCTTGCCGCCTTCAATAAAGGTTTCTTCTACATAGCTGACGATCTTGCGGATTTCAAAACTCATGGCTGCTCCACCTGGGTGCTGATTGGTTTGTGTATGATGGTATACCATAATACCGCAAGCGCAAGAGCTGCAAGCAAACTGAAGATGGGTTCGCGCGATAAAAGGTCGAGCGGATGGCTTTTTCTGGTCTTGAGATCCCAGTGGCTCTTATGCAGGGCGGGGCCCCAGGACGGCTTTCAATCCCAAGAACAGGTCTATCAGGGGATAACGTTGCAGCTATTAGAGTTTTCTGCGAACGAGGCTAATCTTTGAAAACGTCACTAAAAGGTGTGCCAAGCATGTCAACTGAATCGAAATGCCCTTTCAACCACGCTGCGGGTGGCGGCACCACGAACCGAGACTGGTGGCCCCAGCAACTGAACCTGAAGATCCTGCATCAGCATTCCTCCCTCAGCGACCCCATGGGTCAGGGCTTCGATTACGCCAAGGCGTTCAAGAGCCTTGACTTCGAAGCGGTCAAGCAGGATTTGCGCGATGTCATGACGCAATCCCAGGACTGGTGGCCGGCGGACTTTGGCCATTACGGCCCGCTGTTCATTCGCATGGCCTGGCACAGCGCCGGGACCTACCGTACCGCCGACGGTCGCGGCGGTGCCGGTTCCGGTCAGCAGCGCTTTGCACCGCTCAACAGCTGGCCTGACAACGTCAGCCTGGATAAGGCGCGTCGCCTGATCTGGCCGGTCAAGCAAAAGTACGGCCGGCGGATTTCCTGGGCCGATTTGATCGTACTCACCGGTAACGTTGCGCTGGAGTCGATGGGGTTCAAGACCTTCGGGTTCTCCGGCGGTCGCCCGGATGTCTGGGAGCCGGACGAGGACGTTTACTGGGGCGCCGAGACCACGTGGCTGGGGGGAGAAGAGCGTTACGGCGTGCAAAAGAAAATGCAGCAGCCGGGTGATGGTCCGTTGGTGGCTGAACCGCAGAACCATGGCAACGAAGAAAGCCGCACCGGGGGCGGTGAGCGCAACCTGGAAAATCCCCTCGCCGCTGTGCAGATGGGCTTGATCTACGTGAACCCGGAAGGGCCTGAAGGTGTTCCGGATCCGGTTGCCTCGGCGAAGGATATCCGTGAAACCTTCGGTCGCATGGCGATGAATGACGAAGAGACCGTAGCCCTGATCGCCGGCGGTCACGCCTTCGGCAAGACCCACGGCGCAGGTCCGGCGGATAACGTCGGCCCGGAACCGGAATCGGCTGGCCTGGAAGAGCAGGGGCTGGGCTGGAAAAACAGCTTCGGCAGCGGCAAGGGCGGTGACACCATCACCAGCGGGCTGGAGGTGACCTGGACTTCGACGCCGACAAGATGGAGCAATGAGTACCTCGAAAACCTCTTCGGCTTTGAATGGGAACTGACCAGGAGCCCGGCGGGCGCCCATCAGTGGACACCGAAGAACGGTGCCGGCACCGGCAAGGTTCCGGATGCCCATGACGCCGGCAGGCGGCATGCGCCGAGCATGCTGACCTCGGACCTGGCGCTGCGCTTCGATCCGGCGTACGAGCAGATCTCCCGACGTTTCCTGGCCAACCCGGACCAACTGGCAGACGCCTTTGCCCGTGCCTGGTTCAAGCTTACCCACCGCGACATGGGCCCGCTTGCGCGTTATCTCGGCCCGGAAACCCCCGCGGAAGAGTTGCTGTGGCAGGACCCGATTCCTGCGGTCGATCATCCACTGGTGGATGAGCAGGATGTGGCGGCGCTCAAGCAAAAGATTCTCGCCGCCGGGCTGACGGTCTCACAGCTGGTTTCGACGGCATGGGCAGCGGCGTCCACCTTCCGCGGCTCCGATAAACGCGGGGGAGCCAATGGCGGGCGCCTGCGCCTGGCTCCGCAGAAGGACTGGGCGGTCAACCAGCCTGAGCAACTGTCGGGCGTACTGAAGCGTCTCGAAGCTATTCAGGGCGACTTCAATACCGCACAGACGGGAGGCAAAAGGATTTCCCTGGCCGATCTGATCGTGCTGGCGGGCAATGTGGGGGTTGAGCGGGCGGCCCAAAATGCCGGCCGCAAGACCACGGTGCCTTTCACGGCAGGGCGCACGGATGCTTCCCAGGAGCAGACGGATGTCGAGTCGTTCGGTTTCCTTGAACCGGTCGCCGATGGCTTTCGCAACTACCAGAAGGGGCACTACAAGGTGTCTGCCGAAGCGTTGCTGATCGACAAGGCGCAACTGCTGACATTGACCGCACCCGAAATGACGGTGCTGTTGGGCGGACTGCGGGTCTTGGGTCTAAATGTCGGGGAAAGCAAGCACGGGGTGTTCACCGAGCGCCCGGGAACCCTGACCAATGACTTCTTCAGGAACCTGCTGGACATGGGCGTTGAATGGAAGCCAGTCACCGGCAGCCACGATACCTTTGAGGCGCATGACCGCAAGACCGGTGCCGTCAAGTGGACGGGCACCCGGGTCGACCTGGTGTTCGGTTCGCATGCCCAGTTGAGGGCGCTGTCCGAGGTCTATGGCAGTGCCGACGCCGAGGAAAAGTTCGTCGAGGACTTCGTGGCGGCCTGGACCAAGGTGATGAATCTGGATCGCTTTGAACTGGCCTGACACTGGCGCCTGACGTTTACAGGCCCACGCTGTGGGCCTGTTCGCTAGCGGCCTGGGCTTATCCAGGTTTCCAGGTCCGTTGCGGTCATGGGCTTTGCTATCAGGTAGCCCTGCGCTTCGGAACATCCCCACTGTATCAAGAGGTCGAGGATTTCCTGGTTTTCTACGCCTTCGGCAACGACTCGGTAGCCGAGCCCTTTCGCCAGGCCTATCAGGGTTTTAACCAACTGCTTGTCATTTTGATTGCTGCCCAGCCCGCTGATCAATGATTGATCCAGCTTGACGGTAGTGGCCGGCAGTTCCTTCAGGTACGCCCAGTTGCTGTAGCCCGTGCCGAAATCATCAACCGCGACCTCTATGCCAATCTGCCGAACGCGCTGCAGTTGCCGGATGACTTCCTCAGGGTTGGTCATCAACATGCTTTCGGTAAACTCAAGTTCAAAGTCGGCAGGGTCAAGGTCATGCCGGTGAAGCTCATGAATCATCGCGTCCACGAACTCGGAGCTTTCCAGATCGCTGACGGTAATGTTCATCGCTATTCGCAGGCGCACGCCTTGTGCTTTCCAGGCTGCGGCTTGCCGGATGATTGCGTTGAGCACCCATAATCCAACGGACGGTATCAACGCGGTTTTTTCGGCCAGGGGGATGAACTCGGCAGGGCTGATGGGGCCAAGCAACGGATGGGTCCAGCGTAGCAATGCCTCTACCGAATCACAGCTTCCCGAGGGCAGTTTGACTTTGGGCTGATACACCAGGCTGAACTGTTTGTCGCAGCTGACCGCTTCCGGCAATGAACTCAACAGCATGAACGCGCGTTGTTGAGCCGCATCAAACTGGGGTTCATAAAGAGACCATCCCAGCTTGCGGTCACGCGCCTCATCTGCCGCACTCACCAGCAGGCGCAGCCAGTCTTGCTGGCCGGAGTGGTGAATGGGCAGCACGCCAATCCCGACTTGCATGAGGATGGGGATGCCGTGGCATTCAACAGGCTTTTTGAAGTCCTTGAGAATACTTTCGCAGATGTGCTCGGTGGTTTGATTCTCCTCAAGGATGAAGCCAAACCGCGTCGGGCTGATTTTGTAAAGCAGGCACTGCGCGGGTAACAGGTTTTGCAGGCGAGATTTGATCGCCAGAACCAGGTCTCCGGCAAAGCTGTAGCCCAGGGCCTTTACAATATCGTTGAGAAACTTTGGCGAGATAATGTCAACTGCGTACACATGGCACGCGTTTTCAAGCTTAAGCGCTTGACGTATATCTTCCTCAAGCCTGAGTCGATTGAATAGCCCAGTCGGTTGGTCTACGAAGTTGCGGGACCGCATGCCCTGTATGCGCATCATGACCAGTTCGGCAAAGTCGTTGAGCATTGCACTGTCACGCTCGCTCATGGGAGGGCGGGGGACAGTATCAATGATGCAGAGACTTCCCAGGGTAAAGCCATCCTCCGTGATCAATGGCGCGCCCGCGTAATAACGAATATGCGGCGGCCCCGTGACCAGGGGATTGTCTTTGAAGCGGGCATCCAGCGTTGCGTCCGACACCTCCAACAGGGCGTTGTCCAGGGTAGAGTAGGCGCAAAAAGACACTTCTCGCGGTGTCTGCGTTTCTGTAATTCCCACGCGTGCCCTGAACCATTGCCGGTGTTTATCGACAATTGAAATCAGTGCGATGGGGGCGTTGTAATAGGCAGACGCCATCTCGACGATCTTTTCAAATACATCATCACTATCGCTGTCGGTTGGACAAAATTTCGCGACCTCTTTTAGCCGTTCAATTTCATTCGGCGGAATAGGAGCGCCTTCGCCCATGACAATCCTCAAAGTGGTTATGTTCGTACAACAAGGTATCAGACAGTGCCATCATTATGATGTTGTTTTTCTATTCATCAGATAGCTCAAGGGTATGGCGTCCGGGTGATCTCTTCCTGCGTATCTCCCTAATTCTTGCGCCCTGCGGATGAATGTACGCGCGGGGCAGCGAAGTGGATGCACGGCATTAAAAATTTTTCCGGCATTTCCGCGCTTCTAGTTCACCCGGGGCGCCGCCTTGATGGCCATGTACGCATCCTTGATGGGCTCAAAACCATATTTCTCTTCCAGCCGTTTCACGATGAAGTGCCCCCGCGCCATGTCCTGGTAGAAGTGGGTGAACAGCGTATTGATCGTCGCCCCGGTAAAGGCGCCCATCACCGGAACGGCCTGGGCTGCGAACTTGCTGGAAATGGTAAAGCCAAAACGTGTCGCGACTTTATCGATCAGGATCGCCAGCCATTTCCCGGCTTGGCCCGGGGACAAGCTGCTGATGGCCTTGGAGCCCTGCTTGGCGGCGATCCCCGCCAGTTCCTTGGACAGTTGTTGCATGGCCTGGGTGGTGAAGCTGCGGGTCATGTAGTAACCGGTCTCCGTTGCATCGTCGGCCTGGCTGGTGCCACCCATGGCAAACACCTCGATGCAGGCTTGTTTGGTCGAAAAGTCGCCCAGGTCGAAACCCTCGCTGCGCGCCACGTCGGCGACCGCGCGCATCATGATGGTGGTGGAGATCGGCAGCTCGATAAACAGCGCCGCGAAACCGAAGGCCCCGCCGATGGCGCCCGAGGTGGCCGCAAAAGCCTTGTGCAGCCGGGTCGAGGCCGGTTTTCTCGGACTGTTGTCCAGGCTTTTCAGCGCCGCGCCGGCGGATGAATGCAGCGCTGCCGCCACCGCGCCATTGATCCGTTTGGAAACCACCCCCGGCAATGCCTTTACCGCGCTTTCAATCGGGGAGCCGATCATGCCGGACAGCCTGGCCGTCAGGGAGGGTGACTCCAGCAAACCGACGGCCCGCTTGAGATCCTGATAGTCCTCGGGATTGTCTCTGATGCTCACAGGCGTCTCCTTGAAATTTTTCCGGCTTTGATAAAACAAAGACCCGCGAAGAGGGCCATCGTGCCGTCACGCTTTACCCATTCTTTACCTGCGCGGGTGCTGCGTTCGCCGGCGGGTCGGTTAGGCTGCCAGTTACCTTGAACTGAACGGCGGTGTGAATCGAATGAACCTTCAACCTCGGTACTGGCTGGCGGTGAGCGCCCTGGTGGGCAGCCTGGGATTGATTGCGGGGTGTGCGGGCGATCCGCCAAACCCGCGGGCCGAATTCAGCGAGCGGGTCAACAAGGAACTGAGCACCGCGTATCAACCGTCCCATTATGAAACGTCCGGCTGGGGCGCGACCTGGCAGCTCGATAAGCAACCGGTGAACGTTGCGTGGCTGGCACCGGTGACCCACGAGCGCTTGCCGCTGATTATCTACTTGCCGGGGTTGGGTGAGCCGGCCTCGGGCGGGGTGGCGTGGCGCAAGGCTTGGGCGCAGGCCGGTTATGCGGTGTTGTCGGTTCAGGAACCCGCCCATGATCAGTCGATCTTTGCCTCGCAGCAGGCGTTATATGGCGACTTTCGCGGGATGGCGAGCAGTCATTACTCCGCCGCCGCCCTGCGTGACAGGCTGTCGACCTTGCAGAAAGTCCTGAGCGAAGTTCGGGCACGGGCCGCCAAAGGCGACGCGCAACTGGCGGCCATCGACTGGAACCAGGTGGTGGTGGCCGGCTTTGATTTTGGCGCGCAGACCGCTGAGGCACTCGCCGGGGCGCTGGAGCCCGGGGCCACCCCGGGTGTCGGGCTTCAACCCAAGGCGGTGTTGCTGCTCAGCCCTTATGTGGACGCCGATGCCCGGCCGGACGTGTTTGCCCGGATAACGGCGCCCGTGCTGTCGATGACCGGCCAGCAGGATGAAGACCCGTTCAACTGGGTCAGCTCTTACCGTCAGCGAGAGGTGTTGGGCGAGTCGGTGACAGCGGCGGGCAGTGTTCAGCTGGAGTTGAACAGTGCGACGCACAAGACCTTGTCCGGGAGCGAGCTGTTCAGCCGGCCGGCGAAAAGGGCCGACAAGGGCAGTGCTTCGTCTGGCGACGCGCCCAAGGGGCGAGGGCACAAGCACGGCGCCAAACCTGGCGGCGGCGGCCCGATGGCGGGCGAACCGGCGCCGGACCCCAAGCAGGTGGCCGCGATTCAGGCCATGGGTGTGGCGTTCCTGGATAGCCGGGTCAAACACAATCCCGCCGCCACCGAATGGTTGCACCAGGGCGCGTCAACCTGGCTGGGTGAGGCGGGACGGTTGAAATAATGGCGGCGGGCTTCCCCCCGCCAAGCGTGATGTATAAGTTTCTCAAACGTCATCAACCATCTTTTTCCGGCGTGATACGCTAGCCTTACTTTTGAATTGGCACTGGTCGTTCCCGCGTATACGGCGACAGTGAGGAGTGAACATGTCGAAAATTTCCCACCAGGATCTACGGCGCTCGTTTCGCGAGCTGCTGGCCTCCCAACACTGCTTTCACACCGCCTCGGTGTTCGACCCGATGTCCGCCAGGATCGCTGCAGACCTGGGCTTTGAAGTCGGCATCCTGGGAGGCTCGGTGGCGTCATTACAGGTCCTGGCTGCACCGGACTTCGCGCTGATTACCCTGAGTGAGTTCGTCGAGCAGGCCACCCGCATCGGCCGGGTGGCGCAGCTTCCGGTGATCGCCGACGCCGACCACGGCTACGGAAATGCACTGAACGTGATGCGCACCGTTCAGGAACTGGAGCGTGCTGGCGTCTCGGCGCTGACCATTGAAGATACCCTGCTGCCCGCGCAGTTCGGGCGCAAATCCACCGACCTCATCAGCACGGAAGAGGGCGTGGGCAAGGTCAAGGCGGCCCTGGAGGCCCGGGTCGATCCGCAGCTTTCGATCATCGCCCGGACCAACGCCGCCGTGCTGCCGGTGGAAGACGTCATCCATCGCACCAAGGCGTATCAAGAGGCTGGCGCAGACGGCATCTGCATGGTGGGTGTCCGTGACTTCGACCACCTTGAACAGATCGCCGAAGGCCTGACGGTGCCGTTGATGCTGGTGACCTACGCCAACCCGCATCTCAATGACAACGAACGCCTGGCCAAATTGGGTGTGCGGATTGTGGTTGCCGGGCACGGCGCGTACTTCGCCTCGATCAAGGCCACCTACGACAGCCTTCGCGAACAGCGCAACCTGACGCGCAGCACGTCAAACCTGACCGCCAGCGAACTGACCCACACCTACACGTTCCCCGACACCTACGTGAGCTGGGCCAAAGAGTTCATGGATGTTCAAGAGTGACATGACCCTGCAGGAGCGAGCTTGATCGCTCCTGCAGAAGCTCTAAGCTAATTCCATAAAATTATTTATTTTATTTTTTATAGATCAATATCATCTAACTGAGTTGACCCTTGGAGAGCCGGAGTCCGCGCTGTTCAAGCCTTATCCGCTCAGGAATCTATAAAAATGAACACGCTGAAACTGGCCCGCAACCTCCTCTCGGCCGTGGGCCTCGCTGTCCTCTCCCTAAGCGCTCAATCCGCTGACCTCACCATCGGTTACATCAACGGCATCGACCCGATCAAACGCGCCATCGCCGATGGCGAATATGAAAAAGGTATCGGCCAGAAGATCGATTGGCGCAGATTCGACGCGGGCCCGGCCGTCCTGGCCGCCATGGCTTCCGGTGATGTGCAGATCGGCAACCTGGGTTCCAGCCCGTTGGCTGCGGCGGCTTCGCGAAACATGCCGCTGGTGGCGTTCATTGTCAGCGCGCAGATTCGCAGTTCCGAGGCCCTGGTGGTTCGCGACGGCAGCGGGATCAAGACCCCTGATGACCTGATCGGCAAAACCATCGCCGTGCCCTTTGTGTCGACCTCCCATTACAGCCTGCTGGGCGCGCTGAAGCACTGGAACCTGGACCCGCGCAAAGTCAACATCGTCAACCTGACACCGGCACAAATCACCGCCGCCTGGGCCCGTGGCGATATCGACGGGGCGTTTACCTGGTCGCCTGCCCTGGGTGAAATCCGTAAGACCGGCCAGATCCTCACGGATGCTGCCGAAGTTTCCAACTGGGGCGCCCCGACCTTTGAGGTGTGGGTAGCGCGCAAGGATTTCGCTGAAAAGAATCCGAAGGTCGTTGCCGATTTTGCCAGGGTCAGCCTGGCGGCGATTGCCGATTACGCCGCGCATAAAAAAGACTGGACCGCTGATTCTGCCCCCGTGAAGAGCATCGCCCGACTCACAGGCGCCAACGCTGCGGACATTCCCGAGCTGCTCGAAGGCTCGTCGTTCCCGACGGCCGCCGAACAAAAAAGCGCGCAATACCTCGCCGGTGGCACCGCCAGGGAAATCGGCAAGACCGCCGAATTTCTGAAAGAACAGGGAAAAATCGAAAAGGTCCTGCCTGACTATTCCGCCTTCGTCAGCGACAAGTTCATCGGAGAATAATCATGGGCCTGACGCTTCATCCCCTTGGCCCTACCATCGGCGCGGAGGTTGAGGGGCTGGATATGGCCCTGCCTCTGACGGATCAACAACACGACTGGGTGGAGCAAGCACTGCTGCAGCACCAGGTGTTGTTCTTCCGTAACCAGGCCATTACCCCCGGGCAGCACGTGGCATTTGCCGCGCGGTTTGGTGATTTGCACCGGCATCCGATTTACCCGCACGTTGACCGGCACCCGGAACTGCTGCTGATCGACACCGCCGTGACCGATGTCCGCGACAACGCCATCTGGCACACCGATGTGACCTTCCTCGCCGCACCGGCGATGGGCTCCGTGCTGGCGGCCAGGCAAGTGCCTGCGTTCGGCGGGGATACGTTGTGGGCCAATGGCGTGGCTGCGTTTGAAGGGTTATCGGCCCCCGTCAGGCAACTGCTCGACGGCCTGACCGCCACCCACGAATTGACCAAATCATTTCCCACCGAGCGCTTCGGCAGCACGCCCGAAGCATTGGCGCGCTACGAAAAAGCCCGGAAGGATCACCCGCCGCTGTCACACCCGATGGTCAGGACGCATCCTGCCACCGGGCGCAAGGCGTTGTTTGTGAATGAAGGCTTTACCACGCGGATCAATGAGCTTGAGGCGGCGGAAAGTGATGCGTTGTTGCGGTTATTGTTCAGCCACGTGAGCCGTCCGGAATTCACCGTGCGTTGGCGATGGAAGGCGAATGATGTAGCGTTCTGGGATAACCGCATTACCCAGCATTACGCGATTGATGATTACCGACCGCAAAGGCGGGTGATGCACCGCGCGACGATTTTGGGCGACGTGCCTTTTTGATGGAGGATCGGTCGATGGACTTGCCCTTGGTGATCAACCCTGACGACTATCTGGAAACCGAGTTCGGCAGGGAATTCACGCCTGAACGAAATCGACAGGCATGGCAGCTCGCGTATGCGCGGTTGAGGCACGAGCTGTCACAGGCGGCAAAGGGCACTCATGTGTACGTGGTCATGGGCGTGCAGGGGGCGGGCAAGTCTCGCTGGGTGGCGGAAAACCTTGAGCGGTTGGGGCACGGCGCAATCGTCTTCGATGCTGCTTTGCCGGCGAGGCGTCATCGGGAGGAGCTGCTGTCCATCGCGAGGGAATATGCAGTCCCGGTGATCGGCATCCTGGTGAGCGCACCGCTGGAGCTGGCGTTATCGCGAAATGCCCAACGCAATGCCGACAAAAAGGTGCCGGAGGACGCGCTGAAAAGCGTGTTCAGCATGCTCGAGCCACCCAGTGAAGACGAAGGATTCGTGTGGGTGCAAACCATTGAACAGCAGGCGCCGCTGCCCACAACCCTGCAAACTGACCGGATGACCCTGGTTGCGCCCGACGTGGCGCTCGCTGAAAAACTCGCCGATGCCTTGAACGCCAGCTACGCGCTGCACCGCCGGTTTCTCGTATGGAGCAAGCCGCACTGGACGCGGGAGGACACGCAGGAAAGCCTGCAGCGCGCGGCAAAAGACTTCGATGCGCCTGTCGGGGAGAAACGGTATTTCCTGTTATCTCGCGACGAGCCCCAGGCATTGGTGGGCTGTATCGGCCTGCTGCCGCTGGCCGATGAGATTCACAGCTACGAAGTTGGCTATTGGGGCAATCAGGCACACGCCGGTCATGGGCTGATGAGGGAGGCATTGACCGCTCTGGTTTCGCAGTTGAGCGGGCACACACTGCGCCTGACCACTTCTTCGGCGAACATATCCAGTCAACGACTGGCTGAGGCAACGGGGTTTGAATGGGTGGAAACCCTTCAAGGCGCGCGGCGCTGCGAGTACTTTGGCGTACGCGATACGCTGGTTTACCGCCGGACCGCGCGCTGACACTAAAGGTACTCACACTCCCCACGCAGCAGCGAAAGCTGAACCAGGTCTTGATGAGCTGCGTTCCAGTAACCCGCCTGCCTCAACGTTCCTTCACGCACGAACCCGGCTTTCTCAAGCAGGTTCAGTGACCGAGCGTTGTCAGGATGAACCAGCGCGTCGATCCTGTTGAGTTCCATGTGCTGGAACGCCCATCGAAGGGCGGCGTAAACCGCCTCCTTCATGAGCCCCTGTCCCTGTGCCGATTGCGCCATCTCAAACCCGATGGCGCAACTGCGCCACGCAAGATTCCATTTGAAGAAACCACAGGTGCCGATCAGCGCTGCCGTGGCTGTCTCCTCAATCCCCCAGCGAATCCCCGGATTGGGTGAGGTGCGCCAACTGGCAAACAGCTCGATCAGTTGCTCCGCTTGATGAGGCTCGGTGATTGGGTCGGCACCGAACCACTTCATTGCTTCAGCGTCGCTATGAATCGCAAACAACCCCACCGCATCCTCCTGTGTAAGTTCTCTGAGGGTCAGGCGTTCGGTTTTGAGAGTCGGAAAGTCGGACACTGCGGGCGTCACCTTTTAGAAAAACGATTCGCTAAGGTGTGTCGTGCGGAATAAAAAATCAATCTGTTCAGTGGTGACGCAGGGCGTCACGGGATACGAACACACGCTCCTGATCAACTGAGATCAACTGTGGGAGCTGTCGAGCCCCAGCGAGGCTGCGATGCAGGCGCCGCGGTCTGGCAGGTACGGCGCGGTGATCCCATCGCAGCCTCGCTGGGGCTCGAGAGCTCCCACATTGGTCTGAGCGGTCACTCCTCGCGTTTGACCACCAACGTCAAGATGTCATAACTGGCCACCAGCTCACCCAGCTGGTTGGTCACCTCCACATCCCACGCCACCACGCCTTGCGGAATGCCCTGGGGGCTCTTCTTGCCATGGTCGATCTTGCGCTTGCAGGTCAGCCGCGCCTGGATGGTGTCGCCAATGCCCACCGGGTTGATAAACCGCAGGGTGTCCAGTCCGTAGTTCGCCAGCACCGGCCCCGGTGCCGGAGACACAAACAGCCCGGCCGCCGCCGACAGCACAAAGTAACCATGGGCAATGCGTTTGCCGAATTGCGATTCCTTGGCGGCGATGTCATCGAAGTGCATGTAGAAGTGATCGCCCGACAGGCAGCCGAAGTTCACCAGGTCGGCCTCGGTGACGGTGCGGCGGTGGGTCAGCAGCGATTCGCCAATCTGCAGGTCCTGGAAGAAGCGGCGGAACGGGTGCACTTCGGTCTCGATGACCTTGGCGCCGCGTACGTACTCGCCGGTGACCGCCGCCAGCATGGTCGGTGAGCCCTGTACGGCTGCGCGTTGCAGGTAGTGTTTCACGGCGCGCAAGCCGCCGAGTTCTTCGCCGCCACCGGCGCGGCCCGGGCCGCCGTGCTTGAGTTGCGGCAGGGGCGAGCCGTGGCCGGTGGATTCGGCGGCGGATTCGCGGTCGAGCACCAGCAGGCGGCCGTGCCACGCGGCAGCCACCGGGATGGCTTTGGCAGCGATCTGCGGGTCTTTGGTGATCAGGCTCGCGACGAGGCTGCCTTTGCCGCGTGCGGCCAGGGCCAGGGCTTCGTCGAGGTCGTCGTAGGCCATCAGCGTGCTGACCGGGCCGAAGGCCTCGATGTCGTGGGCGCCGCCTTCCGCATGCGGGTCGCGGGCTTGCAGCAGGGTCGGGGCGAAGAACGCGCCCTGGCTGACGTTTTCACCGCGGGGTTCAAAGCCGTCGCGGGCGCCGAACAGCATATCGCTGCTCTGCAGCAGGCTTTCCAGGCGTTCGGCCACGTCTTTCTGCTGGTCGTGGGAGGCCAGTGCGCCCATGCGCACGCCTTCCACCGACGGGTCGCCCACCACGACTTTTTTCAGGCGGTCCCGCAGGCGGGTGGCGACGGCGTCGATATGTTTGGCCGGCACGATGGCGCGGCGAATGGCGGTGCATTTCTGCCCGGCCTTGGTGGTCATTTCCCGGGCGACTTCCTTGATGAACAGCTCGAACTCTTCGTCGTCCGGGCTTACGTCCGGGGCGAGGATCGCGCAGTTCAGCGAGTCGGCCTCGGCGTTGAACGGCACCGAGTTGCGGATCAGGTTCGGGTTGACCCGCAGCTTGGCGGCGGTGTCGGCGGAGCCGGTGAAGGTCACCACGTCCTGGCCTTGCAGGCGGTCGAGCAAGTCGCCGGTGCTGCCGATCACCAGTTGCAGGCTGCCGGGTGGCAGCAGGCCGGATTCGTCCATCAGGCGCACCACGGCTTCGGTCAGGTAGCTGGTGGCGCTGGCCGGCTTGACGATGCATGGCATGCCCGCCAGGAAACTCGGGGCGAATTTTTCCAGCATGCCCCAGATCGGGAAGTTGAACGCGTTGATGTGCACCACCAGGCCGCCACGAGGCACCAGGATATGGGTGCCGGCAAAGCTGCCGAGCTTGCTCAGCTGCATCGCCGGGCCTTCGTGGACGATATTGCCCGACGGCAATTCCCGCGAGCCCAGGCTGGCGTAGGTGAACAGCGTGCTGTTGCCGCCTTCGATATCGATCCAGCTGTCGGCACGGGTCGCGCCGCTGTGGTGGGAGAGGGCGTAGAGCTGTTCCTTGCGCTCGCTCAGGTACAGCGCGATGGCCTTGAGGCGCTGGGCCCGCTGCTGGAAATCCAGGGCCATCAGCCCGCTGACACCCTGGCGGCGCCCGTGTTCGATGGCTTCGGCGAAGTCCGGGCGCTCCTCGTGAGTGCGTGCCAGCTCGTGGCCGTCAATGGCGCTGCGCAGCACCTGGGCGCCGTGTTGGCCGATCCAGCGGCCAGCGATAAAACTTTGCAGGGTAGGGGCGTGAGACATCACGATTCCTCCGGGTTGGAAAATGAGAGTTAGTGTTTGCTGGCGCCTGCGGCACCAATGCCGGTCATGGAGCGAATGAACTGCGCCAGGTAACGCCCGCGTTCAACGGCAGCGCGGGGCGAGCGGTCGGTGACGGAAAAGACCCAGGCGCTGAAAAACGCCAGGCTCATGGAAAACAGTGCAGGGTTGGAATAGGGGAACAGCGCCTTGTCGTAATGCAGTACGTTGACCCACACCGCCGGGCTCAGCACCAGCAGCACGATGGCCGAGACCAGTCCCGCCAGGCTGCCGGTCACCGCGCCACGGGTGGTCAGGCCCTTCCAGTACATCGAGAGGAACAGCACCGGGAAATTCACCGAGGCGGCGATTGCCAGTACCAGGCCGGACAGGAACGCAATGTTCTGCGACTCAAACAGTAGGCCGAGGATGATCGCCAGCACGCCGATGCACAGCGTGGCGATGCGCGACACGCGGATTTCCTGCTGCTCGCTGGCCTGGCCCTTGCGGATCACGCAGGCATACAGGTCGTGGGACACCGCCGACGCGCCGGACAACGCCAGCCCGGCGACCACGGCCAGGATGGTCGCGAAGGCCACCGCCGAAATGAACCCCAGGAACAGGTTGCCGCCCACGGCCTGTGCCAGGTGCACGGCGATCATGTTGCCGCCGCCGATGATCGCGCCGTTGGCATCCCGGAAGCTTGGGTCAGTACCCACCATGACGATGGCGCCGAAGCCGACGATGATCAGCAGCAGGTAGAAGTAGCCAATGAAACCGGTGGCGTAGAACACGCTCTTGCGCGCTTCCTTGGCGTCGCTGACGGTAAAGAAGCGCATCAGGATATGCGGCAACCCGGCGGTGCCGAACATCATGCCCAGCCCCAGGGAAATCGCATCGATCGGGTTCGACAGCAAGCCGCCCGGCGCCATGATCGCGCTGCCCTTGGCGTGCACGGCGGTGGCCCCGGCGAACATCGCCTCGGTGCTGAAACCAAAGTGCTTGAGCACCATGAACGCCATGAAGGTGGTGCCGAACAGCAACATCACCGCCTTGATGATCTGCACCCAGGTGGTGGCGAGCATGCCGCCGAAGGTCACGTAGAACACCATCAGCACGCCCACCAGCATCACCGCGTACAGGTAGTCGATGCCGAACAGCAGCTCGATCAGCTTGCCGGCGCCCACCATCTGCGCCACCAGGTACATCAGCGCCACGGTCAGGGTGCCGAAGGCCGAGGTCAGGCGCACCGGGGTCTGCTCCAGGCGGTAGGACACCACATCGGCAAACGTGTACTTGCCCAGGTTGCGCAGGCGCTCGGCGATCAGGAACAGGATGATCGGCCAGCCGGCCAACACGCCCAGGGCGTAGAGCAGGCCGTCATAACCGTTGAGGAACATCATCGCCGAGATGCCGAGGAATGACGCCGCCGAGATCATGTCGCCGGCAATCGCCAGGCCATTCTGGAAGCCGCTCATGCCGCCGCCGGCGGTGTAGAAGTCGCTGGCGGAACGGGTGCGCAGGGCGGCCCAGCGAGTCACGCCGAGGGTGAACAGCACGAACACCAGGAACATGCCGATGGCGTTCCAGTTCAGTGGCCGGGATGCGCCGTCGGCGGCGACTGCAAGGTCCGTGGCCAATGCCAGCGGCAGGAGAAACCACGCTACCAGCCGGCTCATGCTGTGCACTCCTGCTTGAGCTTGTCGTTCAGCGGGTCGATCACGTGGTTGGCGCGGTACACATAAAAGCCGGTCAGCGCGAACGCCAGCAGCACAATCACCACACCCACCAGCATGCCCACGGTGGTCACGCCGCCGCTCAACGACTGCCCGAGGGTAGCCGGGGAGAACGCCACCAACAGCACAAACCCGAAATAGATCACCAGCATGATCAGCGACAGCGACCAGTACAGGTTCTGTTTGCGGCGTACCAACTGGATGAAATCGGGATGTCGACGGATGCGCTCGATATCGTCGGGGGTCATGGTGGTGTGCTCCTTTTTATTGTTGTTGTGGTTAAACCTGCGTCCTGTAGGAGCGAGCTTGCTCGCGAAAAACCTGAGGGCGCCGCGTTGATTCAGGCTACCCGCGTCATCGTTAACGATCTTCGCGAGCAAGCTCGCTCCTACAGGGGAGCGGTGTGTCCTTAAAGCTGATCGAAATCCAGTACCACCTTGTCGCTGACCGGGAATGCCTGGCACGACAGCACATAGCCGGCGGCCACTTCGTAGTCTTCGAGGGCGTGGTTGCTGTCCATCTCCACTTCGCCTTCGATGACTTTGCATTTGCAGGTGGAGCACACGCCGGCCTTGCACGAATACGGCAGCTCGGCGCCCTGGGCATTGCCCGCGTCGAGGATGCTCTGAGTGTTGCGGGGCAGGTCGAAGGCGAGGGCGCGGCCATCGCTGATCACCGTGATCTGGCTGACCGCCGCATCCACTTGCCGCGCCGCTTCGCGGGCCTCGCGCTTGTGCTGGCTGCCGGCGGCGGCGAACAGTTCGAAATGGATGCGCTCGGGCGCCATGCCCTTGGCCTTGAGGCTGTCGCGCACGGTCTCGGTCATCTCCTGCGGGCCGCAGATAAAGGCCGCGTCGAGGGCTTTCACGTCGAGCCAGCGGGAGAACAGTTGCTCGCACTTCTCGGCATTGATGCGGCCGTTGTAAAGGTCAACATCCTGCTGCTCGCGGCTGAACACGAAGATCAGGTTCAGGCGCTGCAGGTAGCGGTTCTTCAGGTCTTCCAGCTGTTCGCGAAACAGTGCACCGGAGCTGGAACGGTTGCCGTACAGCAGCGTCACGCGGCTGTGGGGCTCGGTTTGCAGGGTGGTCTTTATGATCGACAGGATCGGCGTGATACCGCTGCCGGCCGCCACTGCCAGGTAATGGCCGTGGCGAGCCGGATCAAGGTCCACATGAAAATGCCCGGCGGGCGGCATCACTTCCAGGCTGTGCCCGGCCTTGAGCTGCTCATTGGCAAAGGCGGAGAACCGTCCACCGGCCACGCGCTTGATGGCGATGCGCAGTTCACCGTCATTGACCCCGGTGCAGATCGAATAGGAACGGCGCACTTCCTCGCCATCCAGCTGGGTGCGCATCACCAGGTGCTGGCCCTGGGTGAAGTGGAAGCTGTCTTGCAGGTGCTGCGGAATCTCGAAGGCGATGGACACCGCGTCACGGGTCTCGTTGCGCACATCCTTGATGGTCAGGCTGTGAAATTTGCTCATTGTTGTTCTCCAACCAAGCGGGCCGCTGGCCCCTCAGATGCACTTGAAATAGTCGAACGGCTCCAGGCAATCGCGGCAGCGGTGCAGCGCCTTGCAGGCGGTGGAGCCGAATTCGCTGAGCACTTCGGTGTGGGTGCTGCCGCATTGCGGGCAAGCAATCACCGGGCTTTCTCCCAGCAGGCTGCGTTTGCTGCTACTGCCTTGGGGCGGTGCGATGCCGTAGGCCCGCAGGCGTTCGCGGCCGCTGCTGGTGATCCAGTCGGTGGTCCAGGCCGGGGTCAGCTTGCGTTCCAGTTGCGGCGCGCGGAAACCTGCCAGCTCCAATGCATCGCGGATGTCGCCCTCGATCACTTCGGTGGCGGGGCAGCCGGAGTAGGTCGGCGTGACCACCACATGCAAGTGGCCGGCCTGCCAGTCCAGGTCGCGCACTATGCCCAGGTCGACCACGCTCACCACCGGCACTTCCGGGTCCATGACCTGCGCCAGGGTGGCCCACGCGGCAGCCAGGTCGGTGGGTTGCGCCGGGCGTGCGCCCTGGTCGCTGGCGATCAGCTCACCAGGTTGCATCGGGGTACGCTCGGGGCAAAAACTGCATTTCCGCCAACAAAATTCCCAGGTGCTCGCTGTGCAAACCGCGGCGTGCATCCAGGTAGAAATAGCTCGCAGCAGGCGGCAGGGGCAGGGTGGCGCTGGTAAAGATTTCGCTGACCTGGGTTTGCCACGCTGCGGCAACCTGAGCGGCGTCCGGCGTAATGCCGGCGGCGTGCAGGCGCTGTTCACTGTCGTCGGCGCCGGTCAGTTCCACGGTGAACCGCCACAGCTCGGGGATCGCCGCGAGCATGCGTTTATGGCTTTCCTCGGTGCCGTCTCCCAGGCGCTCCACCCACTCGCTGGAGCGGCGCAGGTGATAGGTGACTTCCTTCACCGCCTTGGCCGCGATGCCGGCGATGCGTTCGTCGCTGGATTGGGCCAGGCCGCTCAACACCGGCAAGTGCCAGGCGTCATACAGGAATTGCTTGAGGATGGTCACCGCGTAGTCGCCGTTGGGTTGTTCCACCAGCAGCAGGTTGCGATAGGCCCGCTCATCCCGGCGGAAGGCCAGGTGATCGGCGTCGCGCCCGTCGTCCAGCAGCTCGGCGGCGTACTCCAGCCAGTTGCGCGCCTGGCCCACCAGGTCGAGGCCGACGTTCATCAGTGCCAGTTCTTCTTCCAGCGCCGGCGCATGGCCGCACCACTGGCACAGGCGCTGGCCCTGGATCAGGGCGCTGTCGCCGAGGCGCAGCAGGTATTCGATCAGATCGGTTTCAGGGTTCATGGTCGACCTCACATATGCCCGACTTCGGCCGGCAACTCGTAGAAGCTGGCGTGGCGGTAGACCTTGTCATCGGCCGGGTCGAACAGCGGGTCTTTCTCGTCCGGCGACGAGGCGGTGATCAGCGCGGAAGGCACTACCCACAGGCTCACGCCTTCACTGCGGCGGGTGTACAGCTCCCGGGCGTTTTCGATGGCCATGGTGGTGTCGGCGGCATGCACGCTGCCCACATGCTTGTGATTCAGGCCGTGCTTGCTGCGCACGAAGACTTCAAACAGGGTCCATTCAGACATAACGGTGACTCCACATCAGGTGGCCGATCAGGCGGCGTTCTTGTTCTGTTTTTTACGGGCGTGGGCGACGGCGGCTTCGCGTACCCAGGCACCGCCTTCAATCGCCTTGCGGCGGGTGGCGACGCGTTCCTGGTTGCACGGGCCGTTGCCCTTGAGCACTTCGTAGAACTCGCTCCACTGGATCTCGCCGAAATCGTAATGGCCGCGTTCGGCGTTCCACTTCAGGTCCGGGTCGGGGCAGGTGCAGCCCAGCAGCTCCAGCTGCGGGATGGTCTGGTCGATGAAGCGCTGGCGCAGTTCGTCGTTGCTCTGGCGCTTGATTTTCCAGGCCATGGACTGGGCGCTGTTGGGGGAGTGTTCGTCGCTGGGGCCGAACATCATCAGCGATGGCCACCAGAGGCGGTTGATCGCGTCCTGGACCATGTCTTTTTGCGCCTGGGTGCCCTGGCGCATCATGGTCAGCAGCAGTTCGTAGCCCTGGCGCTGGTGAAAGCTTTCTTCCTTGCAGATGCGCACCATGGCCCGGGAGTAGGGGCCGTAGGAGGTGCGCTGCAGTACCACCTGGTTGACGATGGCGGCGCCGTCTACCAGCCAGCCTACTGCGCCCATGTCGGCCCAGTTCAGGGTGGGGTAGTTGAAGATGCTGGAGTACTTGGCCTTGCCGCTGTGGAGCTTGGCGATTTCTTCGTCGCGGTCGGCGCCCAGGGTTTCCATGGCGCTGTAGAGGTACAGGCCGTGGCCGGCTTCGTCCTGGATCTTGGCCATCAGTTGCAGCTTGCGTTTGAGGGTGGGGGCGCGGGTGACCCAGTTGCCCTCGGGCAGCATGCCGACGATTTCCGAGTGGGCGTGTTGGGAGATCTGGCGGATCAGGGTTTGACGGTAGGCGTCGGGCATCCAGTTCTTGGCTTCGATCTTGATTTCGGCGTCGATTTTTTCCTGGAAAGCGCGTTCCTGGTCGGACATCTCGGAGAGGTCCTTGATGCGCTTTACTCCGGTTTCTACAAGCTGTGCGTACATGGGGGGTCTCCCGCCTTGTGTTTTGTCGTAGGCATGGAGGACTTTATAAGCGATACGGAAATTAATATCAAACACAAAATTACGTGTCGTTATTTGATTTTGTATCGCTTTGCGGGAAGGGAGCAGATATCTGTCGCTACGGTAACGGCGGCATAGGGTTCCCGGTCACCGTGGTAAGCAGGGCCAGTAGGCAAAAAACAGGGCCGCTTTATGTGGGAGCGGGCTTGCTCGCGAAGAACCTGAGTGCGCCGCGTTGAATCAGGATGCCCGCGTCATCGTTAACGACCTTCGCGAGCAGGCCCGCTCCCACATTTGAACCGTGTGCGCCTTTGATTTTGCTGGTGCTCTACCCCCACCCCAAAAAACGAGCAAAAAAAAGCCCCGCAAATGCGGGGCCAAAAAGGTGCAGCAGTCATGCTTTAGGGCGACGATCCATCACATGGCAAGCCTTGCCCTCAGACCGCTTGATCGAATGCAGCGGCTGCAAAACGATGCGCGAGCTGATCCCGATATACGTCTTGATGTGCCTGCTCAGTTCGCTGGAGACGGCTTTCTGTTGTTCATCATTGAGGTGCTGATGCTCAGCCTTCAGCTCCACATGCACATCCACACTGTCCAGGTTGCCATTACGATACAGATGTATCTCATAACACTCTGAAAGCTGTTTTATTTTAAGCACCTGCTCCTCGATCTGCGTGGGAAACACATTAACCCCGCGAATGATCAACATGTCATCACTGCGCCCGGTGATCTTGTCGATCCGCCGCATCGGCCGCGCAGTCCCCGGCAGCAACCGCGTCAAATCCCGGGTGCGGTAGCGAATCATCGGCAGCGCCTCCTTGCTCAAGGAGGTAAATACCAGTTCTCCCATCTGCCCGTCCGGCAGCACCTCACCCGTCACCGGGTCGATGATCTCCGGGTAGAAGTGATCCTCCCAAATGGTCGGGCCATCCTTGGTTTCCGCACACTCCATGGCCACCCCAGGCCCCATGATTTCCGACAGCCCGTAAATATCCAGCGCCATAATCCCCAGTCGCGCCTCGATTGCACTGCGCAGCTCGGCAGTCCACGGCTCGGCCCCAAAGATCCCCAGTCGCAACGCCAGCTTCTGTGGATCAATGCCCTGGCGCTCGATTTCATCGGCAATGTTCAGCATGTACGAGGGCGTGACCATGATGATGTCCGGTTGGAAATCCTTGATCAGTTGCACCTGTTTTTCCGTCTGCCCGCCGGACATCGGAATCACCGTACAACCCAGGCGTTCCGCGCCGTAGTGGGCACCAAGACCGCCGGTGAACAGCCCGTAGCCATAGGAGATATGCACCTTGTCGCCACGTCGCCCACCGGCCGCGCGGATCGAGCGGGCCACCACATTGGCCCAGGTGTCGATGTCGTTCTGGGTGTAACCCACCACCGTCGGCTTGCCGGTGGTGCCGCTGGAAGCGTGCAGGCGCACCACCTCGTTCATCGGCACGGCAAACATGCCGTAGGGGTAACTGTCCCGCAGGTCGCCCTTGGTGGTGAACGGGAACCTGGCCAGGTCGTCCAGGGACTTGATGTCATCCGGGTGCACCCCCAGCGCGTCGAAGCGCTGACGGTACAGCGGCACATTCTGGTAGGCGTGGCGCAGGCTCCAGCGCAGGCGCTCCAGTTGATGGGCGCGCAGTTCGTCGACGCTGGCGGTTTCCAGCGGGTCCAGCACAGGGTTAAGCACGGCGTTTGGAATAGGCATGTTCATGAGTTCACTCGAATTATTTTTGTGTATCAGCCCACCGCACACCGTGGGCTTTGAGTGCATGCCCCAAGGATACCGCTAGGCTCCCCGGGAATCGCGAATCTTTAGTCGGACAGGCGCTCGATGATCAGCGCGATGCCCTGGCCCACGCCGATGCACATGGTGCACAGGGCGTAGCGGCCGCCACGTTCCTCCAATTCATGCAGGGCGGTAGTTACCAGCCGTGCGCCGCTCATCCCCAGTGGATGGCCGAGGGCGATGGCGCCGCCGTTGGGGTTCACCCGTGGGTCGTTGTCCCCCAGGCCCAGCTCGCGCAGCACCGCCAGGCCCTGGGCGGCGAAGGCTTCGTTGAGCTCGATCACGTCCATGTCCGCCAGGCTCAGGTTGGCCAGTTCCAGCACCTTGCGGGTCGCCGGCACCGGGCCGATGCCCATGATGCGCGGTTCCACGCCGGCGGTGGCCATCGCCACCACCCGGCCGCGGGCGACCAGGCCGTGACGCTTGGCAACTTCCGCGCTGGCCAGCAGCAGGGCGCAGGCGCCGTCGTTGACCCCGGATGCATTGCCGGCGGTGATGCTGCCACCCTCGCGGAATGGCGTGCCGAGTTTCTGCAGTTGTTCAAGGGTGGTGTCGCCGCGGGGGTGTTCGTCGTGTTCCACCACCTTGGCCGGGCCTTTGCGCTGGGGGATCTGCACCGCGACGATTTCCCTGGCCAGGCGCCCGCTGGCCTGGGCGGCGGCTGCACGTTGCTGGCTGCGCAGGGCAAACGCGTCCTGGTCTGCGCGGGAGATATTGAACTGCTCGGCGACGTTTTCAGCGGTCTCCGGCATCGAGTCGATCCCGTAGGCCTTTTTCATCAGCGGGTTGACGAAGCGCCAGCCAATGGTGGTGTCGTATAGCTGCGCATCGCGGGAAAACGCCTGTTCGGCCTTGCCCATTACCAGCGGCGCACGGGACATCGATTCCACGCCGCCTACCAGCATCAAGCCGGCCTCGCCACAGCGAATCGTCCGGGCCGCGCTGCCGATGGCGTCCAGCCCCGAGCCGCACAAACGGTTGAGGGTGGTGCCCGGCACGCTCACCGGCAGCCCGGCCAGCAGCGCCGACATGCGCGCCACGTTGCGGTTGTCTTCGCCGGCCTGGTTGGCGCAGCCGTAGATCACATCGTCGACGCTGCTCCAGTCTACTTGCGGGTGGCGGCGCAGCAGTTCGCGCAGCGGCACCGCTCCGAGGTCGTCGGCACGCACGCTGCTCAAGGCGCCGGCGTAGCGGCCGATCGGGGTGCGGACTGCGTCGATGATCAAGGCGTCATTCATTCGGATTCTCCTGCGCCAGCACCGTGCCGCGCACTTTGTAGGATTTGCCATGGAACAGCGCAATCAGCTGGCCCAGTTGGTTTTCGATACGGACGTCGTAGTTGCCGGTGCGACCCGAGCGGCTTTGCTCGCGGCAATCGGCACTCAAGGTGTCGCCCAGGTGGGCCGGGGCGATGTAGTCGATGCTGCAGCCGAGCGCCACGGTGGCGTCGTTGTAGCTGTTGCAGGCCAGGGCGAATGCCGAGTCCGCCAGCGCAAACAGGTAGCCGCCGTGGCAGGTGCCGTGGCCCTGGATCATGTCGGCGCGCACGCTCATGCCCAGTCGTGCGCAACCCGGCGCCACCGAGAGCAGGCGCATGCCCATGCCCTGGCTGGCGGCATCGCGGCTGAACATGGCCTGGGCGCACTGGTTGGCCAGGTTCATGGCTTCATGGTTGGTCATGTGGTGCGCTCCTTTCAGCGGCCCTTGAAGCTTGGGCTGCGTTTTTCCATGAAGGCGGCGACGCCTTCGCGGTAATCCTCGCTGCGCCCGGCCAGGCGTTGCAGGTCGCGCTCCAGCTCCAGTTGTTGGTCAAAGCTGTTGCTCAGGCTGGCGTTCAGGCTGCGCTTGATCAGCGCCAGGCCGTAGGTCGGTTGCGTGGCCAGGTGGCGGGCCAGGGTCAGGGCTTCGTTGCGCAATTCGGCGTCGTCCACGCAGCGGTAGATCAGGCCCCATTGCTCGGCCTGCTCGGCGCTCAGGCGGTTGCCCAGCAGGGCCAGCGCCTTGGCGCGGGCCATGCCCACCAGGCGCGGCAGGGTCCAGGTGCCGCCGGAATCGGGGATCAGGCCGATCTTGCAGAAGGCTTGGATGAAGTTCGCCGAGCGTGCTGCCAGCACCAGGTCGCAGGCCAGCGGGATGTTCGCGCCGGCACCGGCCGCCACGCCGTTGACCGCGCAGATCACCGGCAAAGGCAGGTCGCGCAGTTGGCGGATCAGCGGGTTGTAGAACTTCTCGATGGATTCGCCCAGGTCCGGCACCGCGCTGCCGGGTGCCACGTTGCGGTCGCTGAGGTCTTGCCCGGCGCAAAAGCCGCGGCCTTCACCGGTGAGCAGCAGCACGCGCACGTCGGGGTTTTCCTGGACTTGCTTCAACGCTTGCTGGACTTCGCCGTGCATCTGCGTGTTGAAGCTGTTGAGCTGGTCGGGGCGATTGAGGCTGAGCAGGGCGACGCCGGCCTCGATGGAAAACAGGATGTGTTCGAAGTTCATGGTCGTGAGGCCCTCACGGTGCACGCTCGGCGGTCAGCCGGCTCATTATTGGATCGGCGTGGTCAGCCGGTTTTGCCGGAGTATAGCTTTAACGTGATACATAAATGCAACGATAAAATTGATTTGGTGTGTCTTGTTTTGAGTTTGATGAAAATGAACTGCTCGCTGTGCTGGTCGGTGAATACCTGATAAATCCCCTATTTTATTGGCTTTACGTCGATTATCAGCGGCACCGTATCAAGCCACGGCGACACATGATTCAAGCGATACGCTTTTTCAGCTTTGTGCTTGTAAAAATGATGTGATACAAAATAAGCCAAGATCGGCATCGCTTTGCGAATACGCCATAAAAGGAATCCCCATGACTTGCTACAGCCTCGACGGCCTGACCCCGGTGGTCGACCCCACGGCCTACGTCCATCCCTCGGCGGTACTGATCGGCGACGTGATCATCGGCCCCCATTGCTATGTAGGGCCGCTGGCGAGTTTGCGCGGCGACTTCGGGCGCATCGTCCTCGAAGAAGGCGCCAACCTGCAGGACACCTGTGTGATGCACGGCTTCCCGGACAGCGATACGGTGGTCGAGCGCAACGGCCATATCGGCCACGGCGCCGTGCTGCACGGTTGCCGGATCGGCACCGATGCGCTGGTGGGCATGAATGCGGTGGTGATGGACAACGCCCGTATCGGCGCTCGCTCATTCGTCTCGGCGGCGGCGTTCGTCAAAGCCGGTTTCGAGTGCCCTGAGCAGTCGTTGGTGATGGGCGCGCCGGCCAGCGTCAAGCGCAGCCTCAGTGATGAAGAGGTGCACTGGAAACAAACCGGCACCCGTGAATACCAGCGCCTGGCTCAGCGTTGCCTGGAGCAGATGCAGGAATGCGCACCCCTGAGCGCACCGGAAGCTGATCGCCCACGCATCAGCGACAGCGGCCTGCGGCCCAAGGGCAGATGAATCGCCTGCATCCCGACGCCGCTAAAAACGGTATATTTTCTCTTTTTGCCTCGGTACGCCCATGTCGTCACTGACACCCCTGAACCAACTGATTACCCGCTTCCAGGAGCAGACGCCGATTCGCGCCAGTTCCTTGATCATCACCTTGTACGGGGACGCCATCGAACCCCACGGCGGGACGGTGTGGCTGGGCAGCCTGATCCAGTTGCTCGAACCCATCGGCATCAATGAACGGCTGATCCGCACCTCGATCTTCCGCCTGACCAAGGAAGGCTGGCTGACCGCCGAAAAAGTCGGGCGCCGCAGCTACTACAGCCTGACCGGTGCCGGGCGTCGGCGTTTCGACAAGGCCTTCAAGCGGGTCTACAGCTCCAGCGTGCCGGCATGGGATGGCTCGTGGTGCCTGGTGATGCTCACGCAGTTGACCCAGGACAAGCGCAAACAAGTGCGTGAAGAGCTGGAGTGGCAAGGTTTTGGTGCGATTGCCCCGACCGTGCTGGCCTGCCCACGCAGCGACCGCGCCGACGTCAACGCCACCTTGCTCGACCTCGGCGCCCAGGAAGACACCATCGTCTTCGAAACCACCGCCCAGGATGTACTGGCCTCCAAGGCCCTGCGGGTGCAGGTGCGCGAGAGCTGGAACATCGAGGAGCTGGCGGCCCATTACAGCGAGTTCATCCAACTGTTCCGACCGCTCTGGCAAGCGCTTCGCGAGCAGGAACAGCTACAGCCTTCGGATTGTTTCCTGGCACGGGTCCTGCTTATCCATGAGTACCGCAAACTGCTGCTGCGCGACCCGCAATTGCCCGATGAATTGCTCCCCGGCGATTGGGAAGGCCGAGCCGCCCGCCAGTTGTGCCGCAATATTTACCGGTTGATCTACGCCAAGGCCGAGGAATGGCTGAACAGCGCGCTGGAAACTGCCGACGGCCCGTTGCCGGACGTTGGCGAAAGCTTTTACCGGCGGTTCGGAGGCCTGAAATAAGGAGCGACGCTGTTCAGGAGAACGGGTGGAGTGATGTGGCGTAGAGAATAAAAATAAGCCTGCGTGAGGCCTGAACATGATGTCTTCAATTGCACAGCGCTGTGATGGGTTCGACCAATGGATCCATCAGATCAATCAGATCTGTGGCGCATTCGATGGGCAGATCCTGGGGGATGGTTTTTCCGGGCAGATCCGCGAGTACCAGAGCGGCGCGCTGAAACTCAGCTTTGTCGACGCCTGCCAGGCTCGCTTGTTTCGTACCCCCAGCCAAATCGCGGCGGGCGAGGGCGGCAAGTACTTTGCCGTGTTCCAGCTCGACGGCACGGCCGGCATGGCCCAGGGTGACAGCAAGGCGCTGTTGCGCGCCGGCGACATTACCCTGATCGATGCGGCGCACCCCAGCGACTTCACCTACAGCGAGAATTCGCGGCAGTTGTCGTTGATCCTGCCGTCGTACCTGGTGGAGCAGACCTTGCGTTTCAACCCGGTCAAATGCGGGCACCGGATCGAGGCGACGTCGCCGATGGCGATGCTGTCCCGGCAGCTGATTCTGGAGGCCACCCGGCAAGACAACCTGACCTTGCAGGAAAGCGAGGCGACGCTGGAGGCGATCATCAACCTGCTGCGCCCGGCGATCAGCCAGGCGGGCGAGGGCAGCGACGCCCATGAGCGAGTGTTCCGCAAGACGCTGGAGTGCATTGACCAGCACATTCGCTCCGAAGAGCTGTGCCCCGAGTGGCTGGCGCGGGAGGTGGGGATGTCGGTGCGCGGGCTGTACCGGATCTTTGCCCGCAAGGGCCTGGTGGTGGCGCGGTACATCAAGAACCGACGGCTGGATTTGTGTGCTGAATCCCTGCGCCAATCCAGGGTGGAGGAAAAGCTTTCGGTGCTGGGGTACTCGTGGGGGTTTTCGGATTCGAGTTATTTTTCGACGGCGTTCAAGTCACGGTTCGGCATTGCGCCGGGTGAGTACCGCAAACAACACGCCTGATCAGGGGATACGCCGATCAAAAATGTGGGAGCGGGCTTGCTCGCGAATGCGGTGTTTCAGTTGATGCATTGGGTGACTGACACACCGCATTCGCGAGCAAGCCCGCTCCCACATTTGGATCGCGTTTCGTTCAGTTGGGCATTCCATCTTCAATCGCAATCCCTTGCGCCCGCATTTCCTTGATCAACCCCGCCCTTGTGCCCGGCAGATTGAGCATCGCTTTGTGCCGTAACTCAGTCACTTCCGCAGCGCTATAGGGCTTGTAATCCACCGGCGTACTCTTGCCCGCCATCCCGTCCGGGCGCATCAGCCAGTTCAGCAAATCCGCCAGTTGCCCATCGTTCAGCGCCGACTGCGACATCCCCGGCACCCGTACCAAAAACTCCCGCCCGCCTGGCACCTTCAGAAAGTTGCCGACAAACCCGGTCATCCTCGGTGTGTCGTTCGCCGCCGAGCCCATGCCGCTGCCCAGATGGCAGCCGGCACACTGCAGCTGATAGTTGGTCGCCACGCTGTACCCGGCCTGGGCGATCGGCGTTTGCGGCGACTCATTCCCCGGTGCGTGCTTCTGGTTTGGATTGGGAATGGCCCGAGCCTGGGCGAGCGGGGTGGCGAAGACACACATCAAGCTCAGCAAAAACAACGTACGCATGACAAGCCTCTTGCACTGACCTGTGGCGAGGGCGCTTGCTCCCGTTGGGCTGTGCTGCGGCCCCAAGATCTCTGGGAGCGCTTCGCACTCCAACGGGAGCAAGCTCCCTCGCCACAAGGGTGAGTTAAACCGCGACGCCGCGAATGATTGAGACCGTGCAGTGGTAGATGTGGGATTTGGCCGCCAGGCACCAGTTCACATCGTTGTTGTTGAACGGCCGGTACGCCGGTTCCTCACTGTCGTTACGCGTGCACGCGCACTGGGCGCAGCTTTGCTTACCGCAGCAGTCGTTATAGGAAATGATGTAGTCCTTGCCATCCGCCGGGTTGCGGCAGGTGCCGATCCAGGTCACCTGGGACGCCTCGGTGCCCGGTGGGCAGGAGGTCACCGAGCCGCCACAGCAACTGCACAGGAAACCGTCGATGGAGCAGTAGCGCCAGTAGTCGCAACTGTTCGGGTCGCCCGGGTCACCGGCTTTCGGGTTATCGGCAGCCAGCGCCTTGCTGGTGCGGTCCAGGGGCAGCAGCAGGGGCAACGCGGCGCCTGCGACCATCAGCGAACCCATACGGGCCAACAGTTTGCGTCGCGACGTGGTGTCGGCCAGGCGACGGGTCGAGCGCTCGAATAACAGATCCAGCAATTTCATGAGAGTCTCCCTGCCTTAATCAGTGGCTATGGCCGTGGCTGTGGTCGTGGGGCTGCGGCTGGCTGTTGAGGTATTCCTGCAGCGTCGCGCTTTTCAGGTGTTCGACTTCGAACAGGCTGTCCAGGTGCTCGCGGGAATTGACCAGGCCCTTGGCGCGCAAGGTGCCGCTCTTGTCGATCAGCGCGGCATACGGCAGCTTGCCGATCTGGTAGGTCATGCCGACTTCCGGGCCGACCACGTAGGTGACGTCGTCCAGCTTGTGTTCGGTGATCAGCGCGTGCTGGGCTTCCATGTCGCCGTCGCTGATAAACACCACATCGAGTCGGTCAGCCTGTTCCCTGGCGATGGACTTGATCGCCGGCAACAGGGATTTGCAGATCGGGCAGGTGGGCGAGAGGAAGAACAGCAACTGGTTCTTCTCACCGGCATAGCCGAAGTTCACCGGGCGGCCTTTACGGTCGGAAGCGGTGACTTGCGGGGCCGGCTCATTCACCGCCACGCCCTTGTCGACCATCAGTGCGCCGGCCGGGGCGATGCGCCCGTGCAGCACACCAATCTGGCGCACCAGGCCCATCACGGCAAACGCCAGCGCCAGCAGCAGTACCCACAGCAGTACGTTGGAAACAATAAGGCCTTCCATTGATCACCTACCAATCAGTTTGAGCAGAAGAGGGGAGTTCGCCAGCAGGCCATCGGCTGCGGCGTAAATCAGCAGCGCGACGGCGCTGGCGGCGACGGTGACGAAGCCGTCGAAAAAACCCAGGTCACGGGCAATCGGCAGCACGCTGGCCAGCAGGGCCACGGCCACCAGTGCGCCGTTGCGCAACAGCAGGATCGGCCGCAACGGCTGCGCCTGGTCGGGGCCTGCGCAGCCGCAGTCGATGTCCCGGCGGCCGCGCCACAGGTTGATGCCAATGGCGGCGGCGTACAGTGCAATCAGGCCGGCGGCGCCGAGGGCGGCCCAGGAACGGCTGGCCGGCACCAGCAGGGCAAAGGCAATCACCAGTTCCAGCACCGGGATTACCCGGGCGGCGGGGCGAGTCACTGCCTCTGGCAGCAACTGGTAATCGGCCAGTTGCCGGGCGAAGCGTGCCGGTGCGCGCAACTTGTGGGTCGCGGCACTGGCCAGCAACACCGCGATGGCGAGGGCGCTGGCAATGATGAAGATCGGGTCGATATGCATGGCCGAACCTCTTTAGTAGCTCATGATCTGGGTTGCGGTCTTCGCTACCTTGGCCATGCTACCGGTGAGTTTGTTGGTCTTGAGGTCGAAGATCTGCAAGCCGCCTTCGACGTCGGCGCCCAGCAACAGGGGCTTGTCGTCGCCGGTGGCCTGCATGCTCCAGACCGGGGTCGGGGCTTCCAGGGTGGCTATCTTCTTCATGGTCTTGAGGTCGTAGGCCCAGATGATGGTGCTCGGGTCTTCCCACTTCATCGGCTCGTGGTTGTCGTGCATCAGCACGTACATGCGGTTGAGCTTTGGTGCCACAGCCATCAACTGCCAGCCACCCGGGGCCCAGCCGGTTTTCTTTTCCGCATCGGTGGTGAGTGACCAGGACGGCAGGATTTTCGGCTCATCGCCGGAGAAATCTACCGGGCGGATGGTGCCGGTGGTGGTGGTGAAGTAGTAGGTGTCGCCCACGTTCACCGCGCGTTCGTTGAGCTTCTCGGCGTTGGGGTCGAAGAAGTGCGTGCGGTTGCGCGAGGTTTCCTGGCCCTGCTCGTTCAGCGTCACCACTTGCAGGCTGCCGTCGCCGCACAGGGAGGCGAAGCGGCGAGTGCCGACCGGGTAATTGAGTACGCAGCCCGGGATCGCGATTTCGGCGGTGACGGAGCGGGACTGTGTGTCGACCACGGTCACCGAGGTGGAGGGTGTGAAGTTGTAGACGTAGACGAAGCGGTCATCGCCGCTGGTCTTCAGCCCATAGCGCTGGGTCAGGGATTCGGCGCGTTTGTTCGGGATCAGCACTTCCCAGGCGGGCGACAGGCTGGAGCTGTCCCAGGCGGTGAGCACATCGGTGCGATCGCCCCGGGTGCCGCGGGAATAGTAAATGTCGGCGCTGTACAGGGTCTTCTGGTCGTGGCTCAGGGCCGAGGGCGCGGCGAAGCCGGTGGGGACCATGCCGAGGACGCGCTTCTTGTCGGGATCTACCACGGTGACGCGGCCGACCACGAAGCTTTCGAATTCGACGTCTACCACGAATGCGCGGTGGGCTTCCGGTGGAAAGGCCAGGGTGGTCTGGCCGATGGTGTCTGGCGGTAAATCCGCCTGGGCGCTGTTCAAGCCGAGTACAAGCAGGCCCAGACCCAGCGCTGACTGTACGTTGATCCTGTTGCTTCGCATTAGGGGCACTCCCTGAATTATTGTGTTTTGCTAATCGCGGGTGCTTTGGCAGATTCTTGCAAGTGGATTCTGCCTTGTGGGGCGATTGCAAGAATTGTTGTGTCTGCCAAGTGGTTGTGTGTCTGTGCCAATGGTTTGGGGTAGGGTGTATATCCGTTATTTTTGTTATGGCAGAAACGGGTTCCGCTCTTGCAGCGGCTCACTTTTGAACAGCCCTGTAGGCGCTGGCTTGCCGGCGATGGTCGTTAACGATGACGTTGGCATCCTGAATAAACGCGGCGACCTCACGTTTTTCGCCGGCAAGCCGGCTCCTACAGAAAAGCCGCTTCGCAAATGCCCCAATCTCACGACCCCACCAAAGGCAACGAAAAACTGAACACCGCCCCACACGGCTCCAGATTCTGCGCCCAGATATCCCCCTGATGCCGACCAATGATGTTCTTGCACAACGCCAGCCCAATCCCGTTACCACCCACCTTCGACGAAAAGAACCCGTCAAAGATTTTCTCCCGCGCCACGGCCTGAATCCCGCGCCCACAATCCTCGACACTCAACCGCGCCACGTTTCCATCCCGGCAGGCATGCAACCGCAGCACCCGACGCTCCACGGGCAGCTCACTCATCTCTTCAATGGCATTGAACGCCAGGTTCAGAATCACCTGCCCAATCAGCACCCTCTCGCACTGCACCATCAGCGGTTGCGCGCTCGGGACGATCTCCAGCCGCACCTGACTCGGCTCGGCCCGCAGGCTGATGAAATATCGGGTTTCCTGCAGCAACTCATTGAGGTCCACCCACTCCGCGCTCTGCTCCAGCTTGACCACATAATCACGCACACTCTTGATGATCGTTGACGCATGCTCGACCTGCCGCACGGCACTTTGCAGCCCCCAGTTCACCCCCTGGTCGGCACTGTGGGTATCGCCCAGACGAATCAAAACCCCCTCGATAAAGTTGCGCGTGGCCGCCAGTGGCTGGCTCAACTCATGAGCAATCGCCACCGCCATCTCGCCCATGGCGTTGTATCGGGCCAGGTATTCAAGCTGCTGTTCACTGACACGCCGGGCTTCCTCGGCGCGGATCAGGTCCCGCTTCACCTTGTCTTCCCGGGAAATATCCCGGAACTGCACCATCAGCACGTCGCGCCCGTCCAGGTGCACCAGCGTCGCGACCGCTTCCGAAAGAATCTCCACCCCGGCCTTGGAGCGATAACACCACTCGATGGTGCGCTGGCCACTGCGGGCCGCTCGCTCGAGCCAACGCAGGCCGATGGAGCGCTTGTACTTCGGTGCGTCCCGGGTCATGTCCGGGGCCTTGAGCGGGATCAGTTCTTCCAGGGTAAACCCCAGCGCCGACAGCGCCGCGGTGTTGGCCCAGAGGATGTCCTTGCTCTGCGCATCGTGAAGGATGGTGCAGATCGGCATGGCTTCGATCAGGGTGTGGAAATCATTGTTATTGGGTAGGTACATCGCGTAGCCCTTGGCGGTGGAGGGGACGACTACGGTGGCAAGTTATACCGGTTTGCATCCGGGGGCACGCTCAGAAGTAATCGGGGGCGCACTAGGGGATTTCTTTAGCCGGTGGGCTGCACGCCCCAATAGTTGACGGTGGTCGGGCTTTTTACACTGGACCTATCAACGCCCGACACGGCGTCCATAACAACTACAACGGAGAAAGCCCATGCTGCGTTCGGCCCTCGTGCAACCAGACGCTTTACCCGACGTGCAGCCCGCGCTGTTCCAGCAGGTGCTCGATGAAGTGCGCCAGCGCCGCGACGAGTTCGACGCCGGCTCCCACGTGCCACGGGACATGATCGAACGCTTCAAGCAGGTGGGCATCTACCGGGCGGCCACGCCCCGTTGTTTCGGCGGCGATGCCCTGGCCCCCGCAACGTTCTTGCAGATGATCGAGCGCATATCCGAAGCCGATGGCTCCGCCGGCTGGGTCGCCAGCTTCGGCAGCGCCGGCGTCTATCTTGCGGCCTTGCCCCAGGAAACCCTCGCCGAACTGTATGCCGACAGCCCCGATCTGGTGTTTGCCGGTGGCCTGTTCCCGTTGCAGCCGGCGGAAACCGTCGAGGGCGGCTGGCAGGTCAACGGCACCTGGAAGTTTGCCAGCGGCTGCAAAGGCGCCGACCTGCTGGGCGTGGGCATCGGTGCGGCGGGCGGCAAGCCACGCACTGCCGTGTTCAAGCCCGGCCAGGTTGAAATCATCGAAAACTGGGACGTGGTCGGCCTCAAGGGCACCGGCAGCCATGACCTGCGAGTTACCGACCAATACATCGACGAGCGCTGGACCTTCATCCGTGGCGGCGCCGCCACCATCGACGAGCCGCTGTTTCGTTATCCCTCGATTGCCTACGCCGCCCAGGTGCTGGCGGTGGTCAACCTCGGCCTGGCCCGCGCGGCCCTCGATGAAATCAGCGCCATGGCCAGCGGCAGCGGCATCACCGGCGCGCCGAAACTGGCGGACCGCGCCTACGTGCGCATCGAAATCGCCAAGGCCGAAGCGCGGCTGAGCGCCGCTCGGGGCTTTTTCTACGGCGCCACCGAACAAGTGTGGAACTCGATCCTCGCCGGCAACCCGGTCACGGCCGAGCAAACCAGCCTGCTGCGCCTGACCGCCATTCACGTGTCCCAGGCCGGCGCCGCCGTGGTGCAGAGCGCCTACAGCCTGGCGGGCACCACCGCGATCTACCTGCGCCACCCGCTGCAACGCTACCTGCGCGACGCCATGGTGGTGACCCAGCACGCCTTCCTCAGCGAAGGCCTGTACGACGGCGCGGGCTCGGTGTTCCTCGGCGTTCCTCCATTTCCTGGCTACATCTGACTTTCAAGGATCAACCCATGTCCCAAGCCACTCAAGAACCGCTGCGCGTCGTCTTCTGCATCGGCATCACCCAGAACTTTTTCGACCTGCCTACCGGCGAAGGCCTGAGCGTGTGGAAAGGCTTCAGCCAGATGATGGGCGACCTCGGCGCCATGCCGGGCATCAACGTGCTGGCGGCGATGGATGACGACCGCTTGATGGTCGGCCCGTCGACCACCTCGCCGTGGACCGTCTACATCATGGCCGACGTCGACTGCCACCAGTCGGTGATCGACGCCTGCAACCTGTTCCGTACCACGCCGGTGGGTGAATACAGCCTGTGGCGCTACGCCAAGGTTGAAGCGCGGATCGGCCGCCCGCTGACCATTCCCGAAGCGGCCAGGGTGTGAGCCATGGACCTGTTGCAGCGTGTTGAAACCCTTGAAGGGGAGAGCCAGGTAAGGCGCTTGATGGCGCGCTACATGGACCTGTGCGACGTGCCCCGGGCGGCGACCAACGTTCGCGAGTTGGCCGAGTTGTTCACCGTGGATGCGGTGTGGGAAGGCATTGGCACAAGTACCGCGCAGACCTTCGGCCAGCATCGGGGGCGCGACGCGGTGGCGGCGTTTGTCGGCAGCTACCTGCCACCGTCGGAACACTTTGCGCTGAACCTGCATTACCTCACCAGTGAGTCGATCCAGGTAGACGGCAGCGCGGCTGCAGGGCAGTGGATCATGCAACAGATTTCCACCTACGCGGACCAGCGCAGCGAGTTGTTCGGCACGCGGCTGACCATCGATTTTCGCCGTGTCGACGGCACCTGGCTGATCGCGCATTTCCGTACGCAGCGCCTGTTCAATAGCATGTTGGGGGTGAACCCATGAGTACCTTCGTCAGCGAATTTTTACTCGGTGGCGGCGGCCGACGCGTGGCCATCAAGGATTCCATCGACATCGCCGGATATCCGACCCGCTCGGGCAGTCGTGCCTTTGCCGATGCTCCGCCGGCGACGCGGCATGCGCACGTGGTGCAGGCGGTCCTGGATGCCGGCTGGCAGATCGTCGGCAAGACCAGCCTGCATGAACTGGCATTTGGCGTCACCGGCATCAACGACTGGAGCGGTACGCCCGTCAATCCCCAGGCGCCAGACCGCGTGCCGGGCGGCTCCTCCAGCGGTTCGGCCGCGGCGGTTGCGGCGGGCCTGGCGGATATCGCCATTGGTACCGACACCGGCGGCTCGGTGCGGGTGCCGGCGGCGTGCTGCGGGATTGCCGGGTTGAAACCGACCTATGGCCGAGTCAGCCGCATTGGCGCGCAACCGGCGGTATCCAGCCTCGATTGCGTCGGTCCGTTTGCCGCGAACATGCAGGACCTGATTGCCGCGATGCAGGTGATTTGCCCGGGTTTCCAGCCACAGGCGGCGCCGTCCGGCAGCGTGCCGGTGGGCTTTCTGGATGTGGCCTGTGAGCCATGGCTGAAGGCGAGCCTGATGGCTGCCGTCGACGCGGCCGGCTGGCGTCAGCAGCGTCTGCATCTGGACGACTTTGACACGGCGTTCGGCGCAGGCCTTACGGTGATTAACGTCGAAAACTGGGCAGCCTTCGGTCACCTCACCGGCAAGGGGCTGATCGGTGCGGATGTCGAACAACGCTTGTTGGCTGCCAGCCGCAGCAGCGCCGCTGATTTGGCCGCAGCCGAAGTCGTGCGCACCCGCTTCAGTCATCAGGTGGACGCCGCGCTCGAAGAATTCTCCGTGTTGCTGCTGCCGACGATGCCAGACCTGCCGCCGACCCTGGCCGAAGCCCGCAACGGCAGCCAGGCCGTGGCCCGCATGACGCCATTGGTGCGGCCATTCAACCTCAGCGGCCACCCGGCGTTGACGGTGCCGGTGACCCTGGCCGACAGCGGGCTGAAGGTCGGGCTACAGATTGTCGGCCGTAAGGGCCAGGACGAATGGGTGTGTGCCCTCGGCGCACAACTGCAGCAGAGCATCACGGCTCGCCAATAAGAACAACGCCTTGAGGAGGGCTCCATGAGTACCCATGAATACCGGCTGATTGCCAAATCGAAAAGCCTCGACGAGTTGGTCAAGCACGATCGCGTCGACGTCTCGCTGTACAACGACCCGGCGCTGTTCGAGGCCGAACTGGAAAAGATCTTCTACCGCACCTGGGTCTGGGTCGCCCATGAAAGCGAAGTAAGCAACAGCGGCGACTTCAAGACCGCGACCATCGGCCGGCGCCCGGTGATTGTGGTGCGCGACAAGAAAGGCGCGATCAACGTGCTGGAAAACCGCTGCCGCCACCGTGGCGCCACGGTTTGCGAGAAGCACAAGGGCAACGCCACCGGCTTCACCTGCCCGTATCACAGCTGGTCCTATGGTTTGGACGGCAAGCTGCGGGCGCTGCCTTACCCGGACGGCTACGAAGGCATCCTGGAAAAGTCCGAGTTACCCCTGACCAGCCTGCGGGTGGACAGCTACGCCGGGATGGTATTCGCCAGCTACAACGACGATATCGAACCGTTGGCCGACTTCCTCGGCGGCGCCAAACACTGGATGGACCTGTTCATGAAGCAGGGCGCCGGCTACCCGATCAAGACCCAGGGCGAACACAAGTTCAGCTTCAAGGGCAACTGGAAGATCCAGCTGGAAAACACCACCGACGGCTACCACTTCCCGATCGTGCACAAGTCGTTCATGTCGTCGGTGGACGCCGAGACCTCGGAAATGCTCTCGTTCATGACCGACGAGCAGGCCGTCACCCATTCCCTGGGCAATGGCCACAGCGTGATGGTGATGGTGCCCGAGCATGTCGACCTGGACCACGACGACGGTACCGAGCAATTGCAGGAGCGTTTCGCCCACGTCACCGAAGAACTGTCGAAAACCATGGAGCCGGCCCAGGTGCGACGCATCGTGCGCTCGCTGCACGGCGCCGGGTTCAACCTCAACCTGTTTCCCAATGTCGCCATGTCGATGTCGTTCTTCCGGGTGCTGCGCCCGGTGTCGGTCACCGAGACCGAAATCCGCCACGTCGCCCTGGGCATGGAGGGCGGCCCACAGGTTGCCAACCGCGAGCGCCTGCGCATCCACGAACACTTCCAGGGCCCGTTCGGCTTTGGCAGCCCCGACGACGCCGAAGCCTGGGACCGGGTGCAACGCGGCTCGTATGCCGGCGTGGACGCACCGATCCTGGTCAACCGTGGCCTGAACCGCGAAGTGCTGGCCGACAACGGCGACAAGGTATCCCACGCCACTGATGAAGGCGGCATGCGCGGGGCCTATGACATGTGGAAAAGGATGATGAGCCAATGAACACCCTGACTGGTTTTACCGCACCGCTGGCCCAGGCCATCGAATTCATCTGGCGTGAAGCCGAACTGCTGGACCACAAGGACTACGTGCAATGGGCCGCGTTGTGGAGCGAGAGCGGGCGCTACGTCGTGCCGATCGACCCGGACACCGAGGATTTTGAAGCCAACCTCAACTATGCCTATGACGATGCGCGCATGCGTGACCTGCGCATCGAACGGCTGACGGCGGGGTATTCACCGTCGGCGGTGGATGCGGCGAAAACCGTGCGCAGTGTGTCGCGATTCACCCTGGTGGAAGCGGCGGGCGAGGTGGTGGAGGTTAACTGTGCGCAGCTGCTGTACGCCTACAAGCGCGGAGTACACACGCCGTTCGTGGCCGACCTGAATTACCGCATCCGGTTCAGCGCCGGGGTCGCGACCCTGGAGCGCAAGGTGGTGCGGCTGATCAATTCCACCGACAGCCTGAGTGCACTCGGCTTTCTGTTGTAAGCACGATTCAAACAACGACACAAAACCAATGTGGGAGCGGGCTTGCTCGCGAATGCGGTGGATCAGTCGCCACATGCATTGACTGACACACCGCATTCGCGAGCAAGCCCGCTCCCACAGTTGAGATGAGGACATCCTGATGAACCGAATCGCGCTTGTAACCGGCGCCTCCCGTGGCCTCGGCGAATGCATCGCCCGGCGCCTGCACGCCGCAGGCTACCGCGTGGGCCTGGCGGATGTGCACCTGGACGGCGTGCAGCGCCTGGCCTCTGAACTCGACAACCGCGGCGAAACCGCCGTCGCCATCGAGCTGGATGTGCGCAACAAGGCCGATTTTATTCGCGCCCGGGACCTGCTCAGCGAGCGCTGGGGCGGCACCGATATCCTGGTGAACAACGCCGGGGTGTCGAAAGTTGCGGCGCTGATGGACATCACACCCGAGGAATTCGACGAATCGATGGCGATCAACCTGCGGGGCACGTTCGTGGCCTGCCAGGTGTTTGGTGCGCATTTCGCCGAACGAGGGTTCGGGCGCATCGTCAATATCGCCTCCCTCGCCGGGCAAAACGGCGGCACTGCCACTGGCGCGCATTACGCCGCGGCCAAGGGTGGCGTGGCTACGCTGACCAAGGTCTTCGCCCGTGAACTGGCGCCCCGGGGCGTGACGGTCAACAGCATTTCGCCAGGCCCGCTTGATTTGCCGGTGGTGCGCGAAACCGTGGCGCCGGAGCGCCTGGAGCAGATCCTCAAGATTATCCCGACGGGCACCCTCGGCGACCCGCACACCATCGCCGACACCGTGCTGCTGTTGATCGCCGACCACGCCGCCTCGATCACGGGCGCGTGCTGGGACATCAACGGCGGGCTGTTCATGCGCTAGTCATCGCCGAAGAGAGTGGGCCTGCTGCGCAGTCCAGCGGGAGCAAGCTCCCTCGCCACAGGTTAGCGTTCAACCGAAACAACAGGATTCAGGTGCTGCAATGATGAAGGTGAAGATCGAACGCATCGTCGATGAAGCGCTGGATATCCGTTCCTTTCGCCTCGTGCGCAGTGACGGCCAGCCCCTCGACAGTTATGAGCCCGGGGCCCATGTGGACCTTACCGGGCCAACCGGCGTCACCCGCCAGTATTCGCTGTGCAGCCCGCCCCACGATGGCCGCGCGTACCTGGTGGCGGTGAAGAAAGAGGCGCAATCCCGTGGCGGCTCCCTGGCCCTGCATGAGCAGGTGCAGGAGGGCATGGAACTGGAGATGGGCGCGCCGCGCAACCTGTTCCGCCTCGACCCGGAGGCGCCGGCCCATGCGCTGTTTGCCGCCGGTATCGGGGTGACGCCGCTGTTGAGCATGGCCTATCGACTGGCCGACAGCGGCCAGCCGTGGCGCCTGCACTATTTTGCACGTTCGGCGCAGTACGCGGCGTTTACCCAGCTGTTGGCCGATACATTCGGCGAGCATGTGCAGTTTCACTATGGCGTCGAGCCGGGCGCGCTGGATGCGGCCTTGAGTACCTGCCTGGAGCAGGCGGGCGCGGCTGCCCACGTCTACACCTGCGGCCCCGCGCCGTTCATGCACAAGGTGGTGGAAGTGGCGGCCCGCAGCCGTCCCGAGGAAGCGATCCACCTGGAGCACTTCCAGGCCGACCCAGCGGTGAATGTCGGGCCCAGCGGTGGTTTCGAGGTGGAGCTGGTCAGCTCCGGCGTGGTGCTGCAAGTACCGGCGAATACCAGCCTGGTGGACGTATTGCAGGCCCACGGTTGCGACATCGACACCGAGTGCCGCGAAGGCATCTGCGGCACCTGCATTGTCGAGGTGCTGGAAGGCGTGCCCGAGCACCGTGACAATTGCCTGTCGACCAAGGAGAAGGCCGCCAACCGGCAGATTTGTGCGTGTGTTTCCCGGGCGGTTTCCGCTCGTCTGGTATTGGATATTTGATCGGCGCTACCCGTAAGATTGCTGGGACCAAAAAAATAAAAAATGTGAGGCCTTGCGGTCATGATGAGTTCAACGGTGCAACGTAACGAATCGTTCGAGCGTTGGTTACAGCAGGTTAACCAGGCCTGTGGACGCTTCGATGCCAGGGCCCTGGGCGCGGGGTTTTATGGGGAATTGAGCGAGTTTCGCAGCGGCGCGATCAAGCTCAGCGTGGTCGATATGGCCCAGGTGCATCTATATCGCAGCAGCAAGGAAGTCAGTACGGGCAATGAAGGGCACTACTACGCGGTGTTCCAGTTGCAGGGCAGCGCGCAGCTGGAACAGGGCGACAACCGTGCGCAGCTGGGCTGCGGTGACATCGCCCTGATCGACGCCTGCCGCCCCAGTGACATGACCTACCACGACAACTCCCGGCAATTGTCGCTGATCCTGCCGCGCCAGGTGGTGGAGCGCGGTTCGCACTTCACGGCGGTCAACTGCGCGACGCGGATCTCGGCGCGCACGCCGTTGGCGCTGATGGCCAGCCAGATGGTGCTCGACACCCGCCAGCAAAACGACCTGGGCATGCAGGAAAGCGAAGCCGTGCTGGATGCATTGGTCAGCCTGCTGCTGCCGGGGATCAGCGCCCGGGACAACGGTGTGGACACCCAGGAACGGCAGTTTCGCAAGACCATCGCCTACATCGATGCGCACATCGGCGCCGAAGAACTCTGCCCGGAGCTGATCGCCCGGGAAGTCGGAGTGTCGGTGCGCGGGCTGTACCGGATGTTTTCCAAGCGCGGGCTGGTGGTGGCGCAGTACATCAAGCACCGACGCCTGGATTTCTGCGCCGAAACCCTGCGCCATTCGCCGGCGGAGCAGAAGCTGTCGGCACTCTGTTATGCCTGGGGCTTCTCCGACTCCAGCTACTTCTCATCGGCGTTCAAGTCGCGCTTCGGCGTGTCACCGGGCGAGTACCGCAAGCGCTATAGCCATCATTGATGCGTGCCGCTCCCGAACCTGGAATGCATTTTCCTGTGGGAGCCGGGCTTGCCCGCGATGCAGGCCACTCAGTCTGACAGGTACACCGCCGCGACCCCATCGCAGCCTCGCCAAGGCTCGACAGCTCCCACATTCAATCATCGCGCCCTAGGGATACAGCACCTCGCGGACCAGCATGGCGATGCTGGTCACGCCCATCTTTTCCTTGATCTTGGTGCGGTGCACGTCAACGGTCTTCACGCTGATGTTCAGCTCGCGGGCAATCACCTTGCTCGCCTTGCCGTCCACCACCAGCATCAACACTTCTCGCTCCCGGCTCGTCAGCAGCGCCAGCTTGCCTTGCAGGTGCTCGCGCTGTTCCTGGTCGGCCTGGGCCTGTACAGCGGTCTTCAGCGCGGCCTGGATGCGGTCGATCATCTGTTGCGGGTTGTAGGGCTTCTCGACGAAATCCAGCGCGCCGTTTTTCATTGCGGTGACCGACATCGGTATGTCGCCGTGGGCCGACACGAAGATGGTCGGCAAGGTGCTGCCGCGCCGGTTGAGGATCTCCTGCAACTGGAAGCCGCTGGTCTGCGGCATGCGCACGTCCAGCACCAGGCAGGCGGGCTGGCGCGGGTCGTAGTGCGCAAGGAACTCTTCGGCCCCGGCGAAACATTGGGCCTTTACGCTGACCGACTCCAGCAGCCAGGCCAGCGAGGTACGCAGGTCTTTGTCGTCATCAACGATGTAAACAATCGGTGTGCGAATTTCCATCAGGGACTGCCACGAGAATTTCTAATTATTGTTTTCGCACGCGGGCACGCTGCGGCGGACATTGGCTCATCTGTGGAGCCTTGCCAGCAGAATACCCAGTGTGAACGGCCCTGACGATAAAGAAACCACCTAGTCGGCATGGGGATCGTCTGAATGGTCGCGCCGCACGGGGCGTCTTAGTCTTGTGGCATCACCCACGGACCGTAAAGGGGCACCGACATGGCCGACCTGAGCCAGCAGCAAATCGACTTTCGCAACGCCATGGCGCAACTGCCGGCCGCGGTGAACATCATCACCACCAACGGGCCGGGCGGGCGTTGCGGGATCACGGCGAGTGCGGTGTGCTCGGTGACGGATTCGCCCCCCACGGTGTTGGTGTGCGTGAACCGCGGGAGTGCGACCCATGATGTGTTCCGTACCAATGGGCAGCTGTGCGTGAACGTGCTGTGCGGGGAGCAGGAAGAGCTGGCGCGGCACTTTGCCGGGATGACCCAGGTGCCCATGGCGGAGCGGTTTGCCTGGGACCTGTGGGACGGAGGCGAGGCGGGGGTACCGGTGCTGCGGGATGCGCTGGTGCAACTGGAAGGGCGTATCAGTGAGTGCAAGGAGGTAGGGTCGCATTCGGTGATGTTCGTGGAGTTGTCGCGGGTTGGGGTGCGGGGGCAGGGCGACAGCCTGGTGTACTTCAACCGGCTGTTTCACCGGATTGAGCATGCTGGCGCCCATTGCTGAAGGTTCAGGAGATCAAATGTGGGAGCGGGCTTGCTCGCGAAGGCGGTGTATCAGAAACCTATTCAGTGGCTGACACTCTGTCTTCGCGAGCAAGCCCGCTCCCACATGGGGCCTGCGGGGCAGTTGTTGGTCAGATGCGAAAGCTGCCCACCAGCTGATTCAAGCGTTCCGCTTCACGCTCAAGCTCGGTACAGGCTTGCAGCGTCGACTGCAGGTTTTCCACCCCGGCCTGGTTCAGCATATTGATCTCGGTAATGTCCACATTCAGCGCTTCCACCACCGACGTCTGTTCCTCGGTCGCCGCCGCCACCGACTGGTTGACGTTATCAATCTCGCCAATCCTCTGCGTCACACTGGCCAGCCGCGTACCCGCCAGGTTGGCGATGCTCACGCTTTCCTCGCTGTGCTGCTGGCTCTCGGTCATGGTGCTGACGGATTCCCGTGCGCCCACCTGCAACTCTTCGATCATCTGCTGAATCTCCAGCGCCGACTCCTGGGTGCGATAGGCCAGGCTGCGCACCTCATCGGCCACCACCGCAAACCCGCGCCCGGCCTCACCGGCCCGGGCCGCTTCAATGGCGGCGTTCAGTGCCAGCAGATTGGTCTGCTGGGAGATGCCCTTGATCACCTCCAGGATTTGCCCGATGTTCACCGTCTTGTGATTCAGCGCATCGATGTGCACGCACGAGGCGCTGATCTTGCCCGACAGTTCATTCATCACGGCAATCGTGCGCTCCACCACCTGGCGCCCGTCCTCAGTCTGTTGCCGGGCGCCGGAGGCTTGCTGCGACGCATCGGAGGCATTACGGGCGATTTCCTGGGCGGCGGCGCCCAGTTCGTTGATCGCCGCCGCGACACTGTTGGTGCGGGTCGCCTGTTCATCGAAGTTGTTCAGCGAGGAATTCGAGGCCAGCAGCACCCGCTTGACCACCTGGTTGACCCCGAGCCCCGCTGAAGACACTTCGCGGATCGACTGGTGGATACGTTCGACAAAACGGTTGAAGGCGCTGGCCAACTGGCCGATCTCGTCCCGGGATTGCACCTCCAGCCGCCGCGTCAGGTCGCCTTCGCCACGGGAAATGTCCTCCATCACCCGGGTCAGGGTTTGCAGCGGCCGGGTGATGCGCAGCGCGGCGTACCAGATCAACAGCAGGCCGAGCAGGGCCGAGCCGCCACCCAGCAGCAGTTCCAGGGCGGTGCTTTTCACCCCTTGGGCATCGAGTTGCTGTTGCAGCGCAGTGACCGGCGCCAGCAGCACCGACTGCGGCACACCCACCAGAACGCCCCACGGTGCGGCACCGGCAATCGGTGCCAGCGGTTCGAGTAGCTTGATTTGCTGTTGATCGACAAAGGTTTGCGGTTGCCCCTGGCGCAACGCGTCCAGTACCTGGGCGCCATCGTGCATGACTTCGCTGATCGGCTGCCCGAGGCGGCTGGCGTCCTCGCTGTAGGCGGAAATCACGCCTTTGGGGCTGACGATGCTGACTTGTCCGTGGCCATCGAACAGTTGCCCGGCGCTGGTTTGGCTGGCCTGTTGCAAGGCCGCCAGGTTGATGTCCAGGCCAATCACCGCGATCACCTTGCCGTGCTCCATCAGCGGGAACGCAATGCTGGTCACCAGCTTGCGGCTGCCGGAAGCCTCGTCGAAATACGGCTCCAGCACACAGGCCCTGGCGGTGTCGCGGGCGCAGGTGTAGAAGGCGTTGTACGGCGCGCCGCTGGGGCCGGGCGAGGTATTGGCCAGCAGCGCTTCGTCGCCGACTACCGCTGTCAGTTCACCCGGGGTGGCCTGCACCCAGTATTGGGCGAAGCGCCCGGCCTCGTTGCTGCCGACGGCGGCCTGGTCGACGAAGTGGGCATCGTCACCGTCCAGGGCATTGGCTTCGAAAATGACGTAAATCCCGAGCAGGTCGGGCTTGTCGACCAGGGCCTGGCGCAGCTGGGTATTCAGCTCCTGGCGCAACTCTGGGCGGGTCAGTTTGCCCTGTTGTTGCAGTTGCCGCAGGTACAGCACATAACGCGACAAGCCCTGGCCGTATTCATGGGTTTGCATGAAGGTGCGTTGCACCTGCATGGCCTGAACTTGCCCCAGGGCCTGCATGTGTTCCTTGGCGGCGGCAGCGAGCATGTCGCTGCTGGCCTGGGCCACGTGCTGGCTGCTCTGGTGGGTCTGGTACAGCGACAGGCTCATCAGCAGGCCGACCACCAATAACAGGCAGAGGCCGGCGAGCAGGGCGATCTTGCTCTGGATCGTGAGGAATTTGTTGTGCATTGCGAAGGCCTTGGCCAGGCGGGGCGATGGCGGCGCCACCGCCCCGGCCGGGCTTAGAAGTTAGTGGCGAACACCACTTGGCTGTAGAGGTTTTTATCGTGGTTGCCCAGCTGCGTGCCGCCTTGCTCGGCGCTCTTGTCCGGCTGGTACAGGCCGATCAGCGGCATCACCGTCAGATGGTCGTTGACGTGCCATTCGGCATACAGGTCCAGCTCGTGGCCGTCGCTGTTGCCGAGGTTGCGGTCGATGGTCTTGAAGTCGAACAACACCGCGCCGACGTTGAGGTTCTGCAGGGGCGAAACCTTGAACGTGACGTTCTGGATGCGTGAGTTGTTGTTGAACGGCCCGGCGTAGTTACCCGCCACTTCACCCTGGAACCAGGTGCCGTAGCCACGGCTGAAACCGTAGAACAGCGGGTCGAAGCCTTCCGAGAAGCGGCTGTAGCGGTAGCTCACATACGGCGTCCAGGTCACGTCGGAGAAGGTCCAGCCAGCTTCCAGGTACCAGGCGTCTTCGTTGCCGGTGTGGGGCTTGTCCTGCCAGGCGTATTCGCCGGACAGGAACAGGTTGGTCACCCCGGCATTGCCCGTGGCCCGCAGGCTGTAGGTCTTCATGCCATCGCGTTCCAGCTGCGTGGGGGAGGCGTACTGCTTGTCGACGTCGGTGGTGTCGATGTACGTCAGCCCCACGGTGCCTTCGGCGGCCACGTGTTCGAGGGTGGCGACGTACATCTCGGTCTTGGCCTGGGCACGGTTATCGGACTTGAGCCACATCAGGTCGCTGCGCCAGCCGTCCTTGCCGCCCAGGCGCAACACGGCGGTTTCGTCGAAGGCCTTGCGGGCGGCGATGTAGTAGCCGCCGCCGCGATTGAGGTCGCCATCGGCCACGCCCTTGCCGAAGTTCAGCGCGTCGCCGTCAATCAGGAAACCGTCGCCGACCACGATGTTCTGGCGGCCGAAGGACAGGTCCACGCCATTCTCGCCCATGGCCTCAAACAACTTGCCCGAGCGCCAGCCGAGGTAGGCGTCTTCGAATTGGGTAGTGCGCTCCGAACCGTCGCTGAAACCTGCGGCATCGCCGTCGCCCCAGGTGCCGGAACTCAGCAGGTTGGCCGCACCGTAGGTGGTGCCGGCGCCGCTGAAATTTTTGTCGAAGCTCAGGCCGTACTTCACGTAGCCCTCGCGCCAGGACGAGGAGCCCTTGGCCAGGCGGCCGGATTGACTGTAGTTCTGCTGGCTGTGGAAGGCACCGAATACCGCTTCCAGCGTGGCGTTCAGATGACTGCTGTCATCGGCGTACAGCTCATAAGCGCCGGCCGGGTTGGCACCGATCATCAGCGCGAGGGTCGAGAGACGAAGCAAGGGGGACTTGAGCATGGTGTGGCATCCATTCTTGTTCATGACCACAGGGTTGGGGTCTGCCGCGATACTAATGCTGGCGAAGTGACGTGCCTTTTGTCTGGTTGCCAAAGACTTGACTGTGCTTGCCAGAATCCACGGTTTGGCAGCCCGGCCAATACGACTGGCACGCAGGGCAAAACCCGAGCGACCTTGAGCCCTGACAATCGTCGGCAACTTCGATGATTTCCAAGGTCGTTTTTCTATGTTCACTGCACACAGATTTTCCCTGGCCGGCCTGCTGTCGCTGGTCCTGGCCCACAGCGCATTCGCCGCTGAATGCAGCCCTGATCAGAGCCGTGGCGCCCAGGTTTTCGCCAACGAATGCAGCGTGTGCCATGCGGTGGCGAAGGGCGGCGCGACAATGATGGGGCCAAACCTGGCAGGCGTTTACGGACGTAAATCCGGCTCCCTGGCGGGCTTCAGCTACTCCCAGGCGATGCGTGACAAAAACGTCGAGTGGCAAGCCGAGACCATCGCGCAATTCATCACCCAACCCCAGGCGTTTGTGCCCGGCACCTACATGCCCTACATGGGCCTGGCTTCGGCCGACGATCGCCAAGCGGTCGCCTGCTTTCTCAAAGAACAACATTGAATACAGGTGAATCATGAGCAACGTTGAAATCCTGCCGCAGGTGGCTGCATTCCTGGACCGTCGTCATGGCTGCTTTATCGATGGCCAATGGGTATTTGCCGAGGGCGAACACATCAAGGTGATCAACCCGGCCACCGGGCAAACCCTGTGCGAAACCCTCGACGCGCCGCTGCACGTGGTGGAGCAGGCGGTGCAGTCGTCCCATGCGGCGTTCAAGTCCCGCGTGTGGTCGGGATTGCGCCCGGCCGACCGTGAGCGGATTTTGCTGAACTTCACCGCATTGGTTGAGGCCCATGCCGAGGAGCTGGCGCAGCTGGAAACCCTGAGCCAGGGCAAGTCGATCAACCTGGCGCGGGGGCTGGATCTGAACGCCACGGTGGAGTTCATGCGCTACATGTCGGGCTGGGCGACCAAGATCGAAGGGCAGACCTTTGACGTGTCCATCCCTTTGCCGCCGGGGGCCAGGTTCACTGCGTTCACCAAACGCGAGCCGGTGGGCGTGGTGGTGGGCATCGTGCCGTGGAATTTCCCGCTGCTGATTGCGGCCTGGAAATTGATGCCGGCGCTGGCGACCGGGTGCACGGTGATCATCAAGCCGGCGATGGAAACGCCGCTTACCGCGATGCGCCTGGCGGAGCTGGCGCTGGAGGCGGGGATTCCGGCGGGGGTGTTCAACGTGGTGACCGGCGGCGGGGCCTCGGTGGGGGGCGTTCTGACTGCTCATCCGTTGGTGAGCAAGGTGTCGTTTACCGGTTCGACTGCGGTGGGCAAGAGCGTGGGGGTGGCGTGCATGGAGAACATGACGCGGTTTGCCCTGGAGTTGGGGGGCAAGAATCCGATGATCGTGTTGGCGGATGCGGATATTGATAAGGCGATCCAGGGGGCGATCCTGGGTGGGTTGCTGAACAACGGACAGGTGTGTGCGGCGGCTTCGCGCTTTTATGTGCATCGTTCGGTGTATGACCGGTTTGTCGAGGGGTTGGCGGCGGCGGTGTCGGCGATGCCGTTGGGGGCGGGGATGGATGGTGAGGCGGCGATTAATCCGTTGGTGTCGCGCAAGCAGCAGCAAGGGGTACTGCGCCATATCGAGCAGGCCCGGGCTGAAGGGGCGCGGGTGGTGATCGGTGGGGATGAGGTTGCGGGTGAGGGGTTTTATGTGCGGCCGACGATTTTGGCGGATATCGATCATGGGATGGCGGTGGCCCGGGAGGAGGTGTTTGGGCCGGTGTTGGGGGTGATGGCGTTTGATGATGAGGATGCGGTGATTGAGTTGGCCAATGACAATCGGTATGGGTTGGCGGCCAGTCTTTGGACCAATGATCTGGGTAAGGCGATGAACCTGGTGCCGCGGATCGAGGCGGGGACGGTTTGGGTGAATGCGCATGTGTTGCTGGACCCGGCGATGCCGTTTGGCGGGGTGAAGCAATCGGGGATGGGGCGGGAGTTTGGGCGGGCGGTGATTGAGGCTTATACCGAGCTGAAGTCGGTGTGTATTGCGCATTGATTGAGGGCATATCCGTTATTTAGGTCATGGCTGCTTATGGTTTCGCTCTTACAGCGAGTCACTTTGCGGCAAAGTAACCAAAGCGCTCTGCCCCGCCTGTCGGCGCCTCGCCTAGGCTCGGTGTTCCCTCACTCCGGCATTACTCCGCGGGCCGCCGCGACGGGCCATCCATGGCCCGGCGCGGCTAAACCGG
>NZ_JACAPH010000016.1:0-18593 GCF_013385805.1 Pseudomonas sp. C6002
TGATCATGCGCTTTTCGTCAACAGCGACGCGGGCGGCGGAGCCTTCGAGTTCGGCGAGGCCTTCGGCGACGTCGAGCTTGTCGAGGGCGGCCTTGGCCCGGATGATCGCGGCGGAGTCGCTGGCGGTCACGTTGCGGGCTTCAAGGGCGGCGGCAGCGCCGGCACCGTCGAGGCGGTCCATGTTGGCTTCGGTGGCGTGGCCGGCGTTGGCGCCCCGGATGACTACGTCACCGGTGTCTGGTTGATCTGCTTCATCCCAACTCAGCATTGAATTGCTCCTTCGTGGTCCGTCTGACGGCGTGGGCTTCGATTCACCCAGCGTGTTCAAAAATGTGCGTTTTGCAGGCTTCAAGGCATTGAAATACTGCGCATAGTGTGGTCGGTGTTCAGCGTTCTTGCACACTATGTAGTGGTTGTCTGTGTTTGTGGGCACACTATATGGGGTGTAACAACGATGGTCAACGCACAAGACCAGGCCGATGGTCGCAGGGCCATGACTAAAACTCACAGCCCCATGACTTTTAATGGTTACGGCCGCTACCCGGGCCAGTGCTAAAAATTCGCCAACCAGCTCCCCATAACAAAAAAGAGCGTTTGCGAAATGAAAGCACTTGATCTGTACATCGGCGAAGGCTTCGAAGGCCCAGGCGTCAATGCTGCCCACATCAACATCCTCATCGGCCCGCGCAACGGTCCGGCCGGCCAGGCGTTTGCCAACAGTTTGGCGTCGCCAAGCCAGGGCCATTGCCCGTTCATGGTGATTGCCCAGCCGAACATCCCGGTCAAACCCATGACCCTCTACGTCAACAAGGCCGCCATCGGCAGCGACCTGCACGGCAATGCCACCTGGGGCGCGTCCCAGGCCGGGATCGCCAAGGCGGTGCTCGAAGCCCTGCTCGACGGCACCCTGCCGCCGGAAGCCGAGGACGAGTGGGCGATTGTCACCGCCAACTGGGTCAACCCGGCCTGCGATGACCTGGATGCGGTCTACCTCAACAACTACAACGCCTGCCGCACCGCGATCCGCGCCGCCCTCACAGGCTTGCCGCACACCGCGCAACTGGCGGATGTGGTCAACCACATCAGCAACCCTTTCTACACGCCAAAAGCCTGAGGACATTCCCATGCAATACATCCGTTTGGGCAACTCCGGCCTGCAAGTCTCGCGCCTGTGCCTGGGCACCATGAACATGGGCACCCCGGACTGGAAGCCGTGGATTTTCGACGAGAAACAAAGCGAACCCATCGTTGCCCATGCCCTGGCCAACGGTGTCAACTTCATCGACCTGGCGGACTTCTACTCCGCAGGTGTCGGCGAAGAAGTGGTCGGGCGCATCCTCAAGCGCGTTGCGCGCCGTGAAGACATCGTGGTCACCACCAAGGTCGGCTACGGCACCCGCAGCGGCATCAATGCCAGCGGCCATTCGCGCAAGCACATCATGGACAGCATCGACGCCTCCCTGAGCCGCCTTGGCATGGATTACGTCGACGTGTTCATGCTGCATTACTTCGACGTGAACACCCCGGTGGAAGAAACCATGGGCGCCCTCAACGACATCGTGCGCTCCGGCAAGGCGCGCTACATCGGCGTGTCGACCATGCTCACCGGGCAACTGGCAAAAATCCTCATGGCCTGCGAGCGCAATGGCTGGGTCAAGCCGATCAACATGCAACTGCAACTGAACTGCGCCTACCGCGAGGAAGAGCGCGAGATGATCCCGTTCTGCCGCGACCAGGGCCTGGGCGTGTCGGTGTTCAGCCCGCTGGCCCGTGGCTTGCTCACCGGCGAAGTGCAGTCGACCCGCAACCAGACCGACTTCTTCACCCAGCAGATGTACAGCGACCAGGCGTCGTTCGACATCGCCCACTCGGTGCAACGTGTGGCCCGTGCCCGTGGCGTGTCCAACGCACAGATTGCCCAGGCCTGGGTGGCCAATCATCCGGGTGTGGACGTGATGCTGGTGGGCGCCGACACCACCGCACAATTTGATAGCGCGCTTGCAGCCCTCGACACCCAACTGGATGCCGAAGAACTGCACGAGCTGGAACGCAACTACACGCCGTGCGATGTGATCAACGACTACACCGCCGGCAAACGCATCTTGCGCAGCGCCCGTCCGGGCCTGGACCGTTTTAACCTGATAGAGGCCGTGGCATGAACCCGCTGATTCGCACAGGCAATTTCATTGATGGCCAATGGTCCAGCGGTGGGCCGGTCTACCCGGTGCTCAACCCGGCCAATGGTGCGCAGATCGCCGAAGTACAACGCGCCGGGGCTGAAGAAACCGACCTGGCCATTGCCGCCGCCAACCGCGCGTTGCCGGCCTGGCGCAAGCTCACCGCCAAGGAGCGCAGCCAGCGCCTCAAGCGCTGGAGCGAGTTGATGCTGAGCAACCAGAAGGACCTGGCCCACCTGCTCAGCCTGGAACAGGGCAAGCCGCTGGCCGAAGCCATGGGCGAAGTGGTCTACGCCGCGAGCTTCCTCGAATGGTTTGCCGAAGAAGCCAAGCGTGCCTATGGCGACGTGATCCCGAGCCACAAGGCCGACGCGCGGATCATCGTGACCAAGGAAGCCATTGGCGTGGTCGCGGCGATCACCCCGTGGAACTTTCCCCTGGCCATGGTCACCCGCAAGGTTGGCCCGGCGCTGGCGGCGGGTTGCACGATGATTCTCAAACCGTCGGAAGAAACCCCGCTGTCGGCCTTCGCCCTGGCGGTGTTGGCAGAACAGGCCGGGATTCCGGCGGGCGTGTTCAACATCGTGTCCGGCGATGCCGTGGCCATCGGTGGCGCACTGCAAGCCTCCAGCATTGTGCGCAAGCTGTCCTTCACCGGCTCCACCCGCACCGGCAAGCTGCTGATGCGCCAGGCCGCCGACACCCTGAAAAAGGTCTCCCTGGAACTGGGCGGCAACGCGCCCTTTATCGTGTTCGACGATGCCGACCTGGACGCCGCCGTCAAAGGCGCCATGGCTTCCAAGTTTCGCAATACCGGGCAGACCTGCGTCTGCGTCAACCGCTTCTTCATCCAGGACGCTGTGTACGACGCGTTCACCCGCAAGCTGGCCGAAGCGGTCTCTGCGATGCGCGTCGGCAGCGCCCTCGAGGGCGAAACCGAACAAGGCCCGCTGATCAATGCGGCCGCGTTGGCCAAGGTTGAAGCCCACGTCGGCGACGCCCTGGAGAAAGGCGCCAAGCTGCTGTGCGGCGGCCGTCGCCATGCCTTGGGCGGGACGTTCTTCGAACCGACCATCCTCACCGAAGCCCACGGCGAGATGCTGATTGCCCAGGAAGAAACCTTCGGCCCGGTGGCGGCCTGCTTCCGCTTCAAGGACGAAGCCGAAGTGCTGCAACGGGCGAATGACACGCCGTTTGGCTTGTCCGCCTACTTCTACAGCCGCGACATCGGCCGCGTATGGCGCATGGCCGAAGGCCTGGAAGCGGGCATGGTCGGGATCAACGAAGGGATCATCTCCACCGAAGTCGCACCGTTTGGCGGGATCAAGGAGTCGGGCCTGGGCCGTGAAGGTTCCAGGTACGGCCTGGAGGATTACCTGGAGATCAAATACCTGTTGATGGGCGGTCTCTGACCCCATTTACCCAAACAACCCCGATCCAATGTGGGAGCGGGCTTGCTCGCGAAAGCGGTGGGCCTGCCACCACATGCATTGACTGACACACCGCCTTCGCGAGCAAGCCCGCTCCCACAGGGAAATGGGCTTGCCCGTTGTTACTCCGTCAAGAACAAAAATATGGAGAACACCATGTCCACCCAACCCATCAAAATCGACGACCTGCCCATCGGTCGCTTCCACCTTAAAATCGCCGGCCTGACCTTCGGTGCGCACTTCACCGACGGCTATATCCTCGGCCTGATCGGCATTGCCTTCACCTTGCTCAGCCCACAGATGCAACTGGACGCCTTCTGGCAAGGCCTGATCGGCGCCTCGGCCCTGATCGGCCTGTTTATGGGCAGCCTGTTCTTTGGCTGGATCTCCGACACCCTCGGCCGGCAGAAAATCTTCCTGGTCAGCTTCGTCCTGATCACCGTTGCCTCGGTGATGCAGTTCTACGCCGAAACCGCCATGGGCCTGTTCCTCTGCCGGGTGTTGATCGGTATCGGCCTGGGCGGCGACTTCAGCGTCGGCCACGCGATGCTTGCCGAGTTCTCGCCCAGGAAACATCGCGGGGTACTGCTGGGCTCCTTCAGCGTGGTGTGGACGGTTGGTTACGTGGCCGCGACTTTCGTCGGCACCGCCATGCTCAGCCTCGGCGATGATGCCTGGCGCTGGATGCTCGCATCGTCGGCAATTCCTGCCGGGCTGATCCTGATCGCGCGCATCGGCACGCCCGAATCGCCGCGCTGGCTGATCAACCAGGGCCGGATTGCCGAGGCCCGAGCCATCGTCAAGAAACACCTCGGCGAACACGTGGTCCTCGATGAAGAACCGTCGACGCAAACCCGTTCCGGCTACGGCGTGCTGTTCAGCCGTGAATACCGCAAGCGCACCGCGTTCAACTGCCTGTTCTTCGTGTGCATCGTGATGCCGTACTTCGCCATCTACACCTTCCTGCCGTCGATCCTGCAGAAGATGGGCCTGGCCGAAGGTTTTGGCACCGAGCTGATGCTCAACCTGCTGCTGATCATCGGCGCCTTGATCGGCATCTGGTGCACCGTGAAATTCTCCCGGCGCGGCTTTCTGATCAACTCGTTCATCATCCTGGCGGCGGCGCTGTTCCTGCTGGCGGTATTGCCGGGCAGCATGGCGTGGTTGATGGTGCTGACGTTCGGCGTCTTCACCCTGGTGCTGTCGGCGGTGAGCAACCTGGTGGGCGTATTCCCGGCGGAGAGCTTCCCGACCGAAGTGCGGGCCAGCGGCATCGGCCTTGCCACAGCCATCAGCCGCCTGGGTTCGGCGGTGAGTACCTTCCTGTTGCCGGTGAGCGTAGCGGGGATCGGCCTGAGCCCGACCATGGGCATCCTCGCCGCTATCCTGGTGCTGGGCGCGATCATCTCCTGGGCCTGGGCGCCGGAAACCAAGGCGTTGACCTTGAGCCAGGCGTGCAAGGCCGAGCCTGCGGTGTCAGGGATTGCTCACCCGGTTCAACCACTGCGTAAACAACCGAACCTTGGATAAACCCTGCTTGTCACTTGCCACATCCAGCCAATAGCCATACGGGCCGATCACCTCCACCGGGGTGATCGGCAGCAGGCTGCCATTCGCCAGTTCACGCTCGATCATCTGCCGGTCGATCACCGCGAGCCCACCGCCGGCCAGGGCGGTGTGGATCACCTGGTCCAGGGTGCTGAATTCCAGGCCCTGGCCTGCATCGATATCTTCCCGGCCCATGGCCGCCAGCCAGTTCTCCCAGACCTGCAAGCGCTTACCGTCGTGCAGGATGTGCAGCAGCGGAAAGCGCCGCAGGTCGGGCGGCTGACCGTCGCTGAACAGTTCCGGGCTGGCGACGGCGATGTGGCGTTCCATCACCAACAGTTCACTGCTGCACTGCGTGGCCGCTTCCAGGCCGAAGCGGACCTGGCAGTCGATTTCCGCCAGGCTCGCATGGGTGTTCTGGTGGGTGACGCTGAGGTTGATGTCCGGGTAACGCTCGCAAAACCGGCGCAGGTGGGCGGACAGCCAGCGGGTGGCCCAGGTGGGCGGCGCGACGATGCGCAGGCGCTGGCGCAGGTTGGGCACGCGCACGGCGTGAAGGGCGCGCTCGATATGGTCGAAGGCGTCGCTCAGGTGCGGGGAGAGGGCGAAGCCGGCTTCGGTCAGGGACAGGCCCTGGGGTGTGCGGATGAAGAGGGCGACGCCGAGGTAGTCTTCCAGTTGTTTGATCTGGCGGCTGACGGCGCCCTGGGTGACGTTGAGGCCCACGGCGGCCTGGCTGAAGCTGCGGTGGCGGGCGACTTCTTCGAAGACACGGAGCATGTTGAGGGAGGGCAGTTGGCGCATGAAATGGATTCCACACCTGTTGTTTTTATGGTGTCAGTACTGACGCTATCGCAGGCAAGCCAGCTCCCACATTTTGACCGCGGCGCCGATCAAATGTGGGAGCTGGCTTGCCTGCGATGAGGCCAGTCAAAGCACTACAAATCTTAAGTCAGAAGTAGTAGCCAATGTTCATATACAACTGATTCTCCCACTGGTTACTCCCCCCAGCTCCCAAGCTCTCGGTATAGCTGCTCCCACCAATATACGGATCGTTCTTGCCGATCAACCACTCCGTGGCCACCCACAGTTTACTCACCGAAAACGACGTGCCCAGGATCACCCGCTGTGAGGTCTTGAACTGATCCTCGGACTTGTCAAACGCACTGTAGTTGGCATACAGCTTCACACCGCTGACCTGGTCAAACAGGTACTTGCCACCCACGTCGTAGCTCAAATCCGCCACATACAGATTGCCGCGGCTGGCCACGTTGAACGTGCCGTCATACCCGCCCAGGGTCACCACGCTGTCGGTGCCCGGGTTGCGCGGTGACATCTGCTGGCGTGCCGCCTGCAATTGCACGCCCCACGGGCCGTTCTTGCCCAGGTAGTGGATCGCCACCGCGTTGCGCCGGCCATCGTCGTTGGTGTCCTTGTTCTCCAGGGTGGAGGTCAGGCCGGACAGCCCGACTTCCGATTTCCACCCGCCCAGGTCCATGGCCTTGGCCACCCGCACCACCACGGTGTTGCGTTCCTGGTTGTTGCTGCCGTCGCCCACGTAGCTGTCGGCCTCGGAGATCACGCTGGAGTAGGTCACGCCCTTGCTCGTGCCTTTGCCTTGCCACGCCGGGCGCAGGTAGTAACCGGCCTGGATGTTCCAGTCACCGCTTTGCTGGATGTACTTGGCGCCCACCTGCTGCACATCTTCCAGGCCGATCACGTTGCCCAGGGTTTCGTAGAAGGTGCTGCCGAAGTACGGCTGCAAGCCAAACGGCACTGTGTTCAGGCCCACTTGCACCTGCTGGTCGGGGTTGAACTTGTAGCCCACCCAGGCGAACTTGGCGAACTGGATATCGCCGTAGTTCTTGGTGTACTGGTACGGGTAGGAGCGCCCGTAGAAACGGTACTGCGCCTCGCCGATCCAGGTGTCGGAGTTGTACTTGGCGCTGAGGTACGCGGTGTCGAGGCCGAACTTCTGGATGTCGCGATCCGGGTCGTAGTCCCAACGGGCGCGCACGGCGCCGCCGAGGTCGAGGTTGTCGGTGACTTGAATGGCCATGGCCGGTGCCGCAAGGGCGCCAAGCACAGGGACCAGAGCGATGTAACGGAAGGTTGGTCGCATGGTTTTGCTCTCGTTATTGGTTATTTTTTGGCAACAGCAGCCCCTTGCCGCAACGAACGCTGCGACGCGGGGTAAAGGGTTGACTCAGTGCGCTTGCGGGCGAATCAGCCGCAACGGCGGGCCTGCCGTGGGCAGCTCCGAGGCGCCGGGGGCGGCGGCCAGCAAGGTCTGGGTGTAAGTGTTCTGAGGTCGCAGCAACACTTGCTCGGCAGTGCCGTATTCCACGACTTCGCCCTGGCGCATCACCGCGATGTAGTCGCTGATCTGCGCCGCCACCCGCAGGTCGTGGGTGATGAACAGGATGCTCAGGTTCAGCCGCTGCTGCAGTTCGGCCAGCAGTTCCAGCACCTGTTTCTGCACCGAGACATCCAGGGCCGACACGCTCTCATCGGCGATCAACACTTCCGGGCGCATCGCCAGGGCGCGGGCAATGCCGATGCGCTGGCGCTGGCCGCCGGAGAACTGCCGGGGCTTGCGCTTGAGGGCGTCGCGCTTGAGGCCCACCTGTTCCAGCAAATCACCGGCTTCAGCCCACGCATCCTTGGCCGACAACCCGCGCAATTGCGCGGCGCGGGCGATGATGTCGCCCACCCGGTGCCGAGGATTGAGCGAGCCATACGGGTCCTGGAAAATCATCTGGATGCGCCGACGATTCGCCGCCAGCGCCGAGCCGCGCAGGGCCAGGAAGTCGGTGTCACCGACCCATACGTGGCCGCTGTCGCTGTCCACCAGGCGGATCGCGGCTTTCACCAACGTGCTTTTGCCCGAACCGGACTCGCCGACAATCGCCAGGGTCTTGCCCCGTGGCAGTTGCAGCGAGACATTGCGCAAGGCCGCCACCGAGCTGCCGCCGACGGTGTAGGTCTTGGTCAGGTGCTCGATGCGCAATGCCAGCTCGCCGTCGGCACTCGGCTTGTGCAGCTCCGGGTGCAGCGCCGGCACGGCCGCAATCAGCTTGCGGGTGTAGGCGTGGGCCGGGGCATTCAGCACCTGGTCGCGCTCGCCGATTTCCACCAGCCGGCCGCCTTCCATCACCGCGATACGGTCGGCAATCTGCGCCACCACGCCGAAGTCATGGGTGATAAACAGAATGCCGTGTTGCCCGCGGCCGCGCAGCTCGCGCACCAGCTTCAGCACCTGCGCCTGGGTGGTCACGTCCAGCGCCGTGGTGGGCTCGTCGGCGATCAGCAGGTCCGGGTTCATCGCCAGCGCCATGGCAATCACCACTCGCTGGCATTGGCCACCGGACAACTGGTGGGGAAAGCTGTTGGCGATGCGTGGCGGGTCTGGTAGTTGGGTGGATTCCAGCAGCGCCAACATGCGCTCGCGACGCTCCGCCGCCGGCATCTGCGGTGCGTGAATATCGAAGATCTCTTCCACTTGCTTGCCAATGCGAATCGCCGGGTTCAGCGCCGCCATGGGCTCCTGGAAAATCATCGCGATACGGTTGCCCCGCAGCTGGCGCAAACGCTCCTCGTCGAGGGTGCAAATGTCATCGCCGAGGAAGTCGATCACGCCTTCGGTATGCCGCAAACCCTTGGCATAGTCGCCCATGATCGCCGCCGACAGCACGGACTTGCCGGAGCCGGACTCTCCGATCACGCAGAGGATTTCGCCCTTGCGCACTTCCAGGCTGATGCCTTGTACCGCGTGGCTGCGGTCGGCGCCGGCGGGCAATTCGATGGACAGGTTCTGCACCCGCAGTACTTGCGTGTGGTTCATGCTCAACTCCTTGCGCCTTTCTGGGCGTGTTCATCCAGGCCGTCCGCCAACAGGCTCAGGCCCAGCATCAGGGTGGAGATGGCGATGCACGGGAAGATCACCAGGTGCGGGAAGGCGATGGCCATGGCGCGGCCGTCATTGATCATGCCGCCCCAGTCCGGTGTGGGCGGCGGCAGCCCGAGGCCCAGGAAGCCGAGGGCGCCGATCATGATCGCGGTGTAGCCGATGCGCAGGCAGAAATCGACAATCAGCGGCCCGCCGCAGTTGGGCAGGATTTCCACCAGCATGATCCGCAGCGAGCCTTCGCCCTGGGTGATGGCGCTGAGCACGTAGTCTCGCGAGCGGATGTCGATGGTCAGGGCGCGCATGATCCGGAAGATCGCCGGTGCGCTGGTGAAGGTCACCGCAATCAGGATATTCAGCGCCGAAGCGCCGAGGGCGATGATGATCACGATGTACAACACCAGCACCGGGAACGACAGCACCGTGTCGGCCACATACGACAGCACGCTGTCGACCCAGCCGTTGAAGTAGCCGGCGCACAGGCCCATGGCGATGCCCACGGCAAACGCGGTGAGCGTGGCGAGGATCGACCAGAACAGCACGGTACGGGTGCCCCAGATCAGCCGCGAGAGAATGTCGCGGCCAATCATATCGGTGCCCAGCAGGAAGCTCTGGCCGTTGTCGCCGACGGTCATCGGCGTGAGCAAGGGCGTGAAGCTTTCCAGCGGATCATGGGGCGCGATCCACGGTGCGAACAGCGCGATCACCACCCAGCCGCCCACCAGCAGCAGGCCGAGCAATGCCAAGGGATGTTTGAACGAGTGCAGCAGGTTCATTGGGCACCTCCGCCGAGGCTGCGCAGGGTGATGCGCGGGTTGAGCCAGGTGTAGGCCAGGTCCGAGAAAATCTTGGTGATGCCCACCACCACGGCACTGACCATCGCGCAGGCTTCGATCAGGTACACGTCATGGTTCAACGAGGCGGTGTACAGCAGCGAGCCGAAGCCCTTGTAGGCGAAGAACACCTCCACCACGATCACGTTCGACAGCAGCCACGGGATGTACAGCATGATCACCGTGACCGGCGCGATCAGCACATTGCGCAGGGCATGCCGCAGCACAATGCGTGAGGTCGATGCGCCCTTGAGCCGCGCCGTGCGGATGTACGGCGCCTGCATCACTTCCACCATCGAGGCCCGGGTGATGCGCGCCAGGTAACCGATGCCGAACAGGCACAGCACCATCAGTGGCAGCACCAATTGCACGACGCTGAAGCCTTCGCTCATGCTGCTCACACCGGGCAGCCAGTTAAGCCAGAACACAAAGATCGCGGAGACGAACACCGCGCTGGCGAAGTCGGGAATCGAGGTGGTGACGATCGACAGGAACGACACCAGGCGGTCTAGCGCCGAGCCCTGGCGAATCCCGGCCAGAATGCCGAGGGTCAGCGCCACCGGCACCATCACCAGCAAGGCCAGGCCGGCCAGGGTCAGGGTTTGCGCAAGGTTCGGCAGCAGCAGCTTGATCACTGATTCGCGAAAGTACACCGAGGTGCCCCAGTCGCCGCTGACAAAGTCCTTGAGCCACACCAGGTAGCGCCACACAAAGGGTTGGTTATAGCCATGTTCCACCAGCCACGCGGCGCGCTGGTCGGCGGCGGAGTAGGGGCCGAGGACGTTGATCGCCACGTCTTCGATATTCAGTTCCAGGGCCAGGAACACGATCAATGACACCGACAGCAGGGTCGCCACCAGCGCCAATAACTTGCGCATCAGAAAATGAGCCATGGGTGCATGCTCCGACTGTTCAAGGGATGCCTGCCCGTGTGCGGGCAGGGAGGAGGGCGTGCGCTAAATCAAGCGCTCATCCACACACTGTCCATCGGGTAGAAGTCGGAAGGGTGCACCTGGAAGCCCTGGACCTTTTTGCTCACGGCGGTGAACTTGTCGCCCCAGAACGGCTGCACGATCACGCAGGCGTCCTGCAGGATGCGTTCGACATCTTCCATCGCCACGGCGCGCTGTTTCGGGTCGATGATGCCCATGGCCTTGTCCAGCGCGGCATCGAACGCCGGGTCGCTGTAATGGCTTTCGTTCCAGGCACCACCGCCACGGTAGGCCAGCTCCAGGGACATCACACCGAGCGGGCGATGGGCCCAGTAGGTCAGGCTGAAAGCAGCCTTGTCCCAGATCGGCCAGTACTGTGCAGCAGGGATCACTTTGAGGTTGATGCGGATCCCGGCTTCCAGGCAGTTCTGTTGCAGGATCTGCGCGCAGTCCTGTTCATAGCGGCCCTGGGTGTTGCCGACGATCAGGTCAATGTCGATGCCGTTGGGGAAGCCGGCTTCGGCCAGCAGCTTCTTGGCCGCCGCCACGTCGCGGTTGCGCTTGGGCAGCGGGAAATATTCGGGGTGGGAAGGCGCCACATGATGGTCTTCGCCGAGGATGCCCATGCCGCGATAGGCGATCTTCAGCATCTGCGCATTATCGGCGCACAGCACCACCGCCTTGCGGATGCGCAGGTCGGTGAACGGCTTCTGGTCGCAGGCCATGCGCATCACCACGGTTTGCGCCGACTTGCAGGTCAGCAACTGGGCCCCGGGCAAGCGCTTGGCCAGGTCCAGTTCAGCCACCGTCACGCGGTACAGCACGTCGACTTGCCCGGCTTGCAGGGCGGCGAGGTGGGTGGACACGTCGGTGCCCATGTCGATGTAGCGCAACTCGTCAAGGTTGGCTGGTTTGCCCCAGTAATCGGCGCGCTTGGCGAAGGTCGCCTGCTTGTTCACGGCGAATGAAACCAGCTTGAACGGCCCGGTGCCCAGCGGGTTTTTCGCCCAGTCGTCACCGGCCTTGAAGCTGCGGTGCACGATGGCGCAGGTGAAGGCGTTGAGCATCTCCGGGATCGCCAGGATCGGCCGCTTGAGCACCAGGCGGAACTGGAACTCGCTGACTTTTTCGAAGGCCTTGATGTCCTGGAACGCGGTGCGGTTCACCGACTTGGAATCGGCGGCGATCCAGCGTTCGATATTGTGCTGCACGTCGTCGACGTTGAAGGTGTCGCCGTTGCTCCACTTCACGTTCTGGCGCAGGTTGAAGGTCCACGTGGCGAGGTCTTCCGACGGGCTCCAGCTCTCGGCGAGGTAAGGGTGGGTGATGTTGTCGGCGTCGACCCAGGTCAGGTATTCCACCGAGTTGCGCAGCAGGTTCGAGGCTTCGATCCAGGTGATCAGCATCGGGTCCTGGATTTCCTGGATCGCGCAGGCAAACCGCAGGCTGCCGCCCTGGCGTGGCTCGGCGGCCTGGGCGTCATTGCCCAGCAGTGCGGAACCGAGAAAGGTGCTGGCACTGGCGACGGTGATGCCCAGCAGCGCGGCCGTGCGCAGGAATTGGCGACGGTTGATTTCGCCGCTTTGCACTTGGGCACACAGATCATTTACGGCTGGATGCGGCGCGGCGCCGTCCAGGGTAGTCAACTCTTTCATAAGCCTCTCCGGTACTTGCGAATATGCGTTTTTTTGTTGAACCGCAAGGGTCAATGGCAAGCGCCGCGAAGGCGCGACCGTGACCGCTGTGAAGCCGGCAGAAGAACAAGGCGCAACGAAGTCGGGAGGGTGGCAATGGGACAGGACATAGGGCAGCTCTCATGTTGTTTTTATTAGAGATGCCCGCAGTTTTGTCATTTGCGCAAAGATCGACAAACGACAAATTCTGCGTTGGAACGTTCTATAAACGCATGTTACATGTCGCTCCCCACCAACCGATCATTCCCACGCTCTGCGTGGGAATGCCGCCCCGGACGTTCCGCGTCCCCTCTGCGAAACGGTGACGCAGAGCGTCACGGGATGCATTCCCACGCAGAGCGTGGGAACGATCAGTACCTCAACAAGCGCGGGTCGAACGGGTAGTCGGAGAGCAACTCGATGCCGTGTTCGTGGATGTAGATCTGCTCTTCGAGCTTGACCCCTTCGCCGCCGTCGTCGTGGCCGATGTAGCTTTCCACGCAGATGGTCATGCCGGCTTCGAACACACCGTCGTAGCCCAGGGCATCAATGTCTTCGCGATGCACCACGTAGGGGTATTCACCGGTCATGCCAACCCCGTGCACCAGGGCGAAGTAACGGTTGTTTTTGTAATGCTCGGGAATCTTCCAGGCCAGTTCCGCGTACTCCTTGAAACTGCGCCCGGCCTTGAGCATTTCCATGTTGGTCTGCACTTGCTCGTAGGCCAGTTTGTACAGCTCCTGCTGCTTGGCGGTGGCGGCTTGTTCACCGCACAGGAAGGTCCGCGAGAAGTCGGCGTAGTAGCCGAAACGCCCGACCACGTCAGTGTCCAGCGCTACCAGGTCGCCGGCTTCGATGGGCCGGGTGCTGCACTCCTGGAACCACGGGTTGGTGCGTGGGCCGGAGGACAGCAGGCGGGTCTCGACGTAATCACCGTCGGTGGCGATCACGTGCTGGTGCAGGTGCGACCACAGCTCGTTCTCGCTGATGCCGGGGGTGAGTTTGCTTTCCATCAGGCGCACCCCGGCTTCGGTGGCACGCAGGCTGGCGCGGATCATCTTGAGTTCGTTCGGCACCTTGATGCAGCGCGCACGTTCCAGCGGTTCCTGGGCATCAAATATCTGATAGCCGAGCTTTTGCAGTTCGAAGGCCGCAGCGGAGGTGGCGCTTTCAATGGCGATGCGTTTGCCGCCGCCGCATTTGCGCACCAGCTCATCGATTTCCGCGGCCCAGTCGGCGGTGACATTGCCCAGGAAACTTTCGCAGAAGTAATAGGAGATGGCTTTGGCCGGGCGCACTTCATCGACGGTGTTGAGGGTTTCGGCCAGGTGCAGGCAGCCGCCGAACTCGAACACCACCACCGGGCCTTCTGCCGGGATAAACGCATAGCGGGCCGGGTTGCGCGCCGAGTACACCTGCATGTTGCGTGAGCCGGTGGCGTAGCGCATGTGGGTAGGGTCGAACAGTACGCAGGCGGCGTAGTCGCGTTTTTTCAGCTCGTTGCGTACCCGTTGCAGACGGTCCAACTGGATCTGCTGGATCTCGTCATGGGTAGGTTCGCAGTCAGCGGGGTTGCGGTTGGGGCCGGACAGACTCATGGGGTGTTCCTCGCAGGGCAAATACGGTTTCAAGGTTTTTTAGGTATGAATCAGTCGAGCAACTGGTCGCTGCGGACCAGGTTGCGTTCGGCTTGCAGATGGGCTTCGGACAGGCGTCCGTAAAGCTGCTTGGTGCGCTGGGCACGGCCAATGATTCCGGGCTTTTCGGAGTAGGCGAAGATCGCCGTGTTGCGCTCGGTGGCGCCTTCCACGCGGGTCACCCGGTGCACCGAAAAACGCCCTTTGAATATCTGCAAATCGCCGGGATTCAGCTCCAGTTCCTGCACCCGCGAACGGTCCTCGCCACGCACCACCTTGCCGACGGCGCCGAGGTTCTCCTGGGTGCGCGAGCGAATCATCGGCGCGTACTCGAACAGGCCGCCGGCCTCGGGCTTCTGGGTCATCATGCTGACGATGAATTCGTTGGTATCGAAGTGCCAGGGCTGCTCGGTGCCGTCCGGCATCACGTTGATCACCAGCCCGGCGAACGGGTCGGCGTACTCGAAGATTTCCGGCTCATTCAGGCAGGCACCGATAAAGCGTTTCATCATCGGCGACACGTACAGCCGGTGGATGATCGCGTCCGGGGCGATCATGTCGCGGGTCACAAAGCCGCTGGTGCGCTCCATGAACGTGCGGCGCGGGTCATCGTGGGGCAGGGAGGTGTCGTCCTCGGTGAAGTAGGCGTTGACCTTGCGCACCGAATAAAACGTCTTGCCCGACAGCGCCAAACCTTCCAGGCGCGCCTGCTCAAGCGCCGCGGGGCGCAGGAAGTTCTTCAGCAGGCAGCAACCGTCTTCGGCCAGTTCGGCCCGGGCGTGTTCGATCAGGGCCTGTAATTGAACATGGCCCGAATCATGTATGGGATACAGCTCGGTATTAATAATGTCGCTGATATCGCCCACTTCAGCGTCAGCAAGTTGAAGGCTCATGCAAGACTCCCGGAACTATCAGTTGGTGTTTTTTGGCTGACCCGATAGTTGCTGAACGAGGTGCAAAGTGGAAATTACAAGTTGTGATCGAATCCATCGGCGAGGGCGATAGTTATGTCGGGCGAACTGGATGGCACCCTGCTTAAAGTGTTTGTGGCAATTATCGAGTGCCAGGGGTTTTCGGCGGCCGCCGAGCGCCTGCACAAGACCCAATCCACCGTCAGCCAGAGCCTGCAACGCCTGGAAGACATCGTCGGCACGCCACTGATCCGCCGTACCAGCCGCTCGGTGGGCCTGACCCCCGGTGGCGAAACCTTTTTGATCTACGCCCGGCAGATCCTCAAGCTGCACAGCGAGGCCGTCAGCGCCGCGCAATTGCCCAATCAACAGGTGTGTATCCACCTCGGCATGCCCGAGGACTACGCCGAGTACTGCCTGGGCGGGATGCTCAAGGACTTCCAGGCGCAGTTCTCCCAGGTACGGCCCGATGTGTGCTGCGAGATGTCGACGGCCCTGGTGGGGCGGCTGCAACGGGGCGAGCTGGACCTGGTGCTGGGGGTGGAACACGCAGGTTTGCACAGCGGGGAATACCTGTGCGACGAGCCGTTGGTGTGGGTCGCGGCGCCCAGCTGGAGTTGCGTGGGGCGTCAGTCGGTGCCGTTGGCGGTGTACGCCGAGGGCTGCGCGTTCCGTGCGAACGCCGTGCAGGCGCTGGCCCAGTCCGGGCGCTCGTGGCAGGTGGTTTACACCAGCCAAAGCCCGCGCGGCATTGCGATTGCGATCGAGCAGGGCTTGTCGGTGGGCGTGATGGCGCGGCGCCTGGTGCCACCCGACTGGCAGATTCTGGACGAGCGCCAGGGCTTCCCGCCGATTGCCCCGGCGCGCCTGATGTTCTGGCGTTCAGCCGGTTGCCAGGTGCCGGAAGTGGATGCCCTGGTGGAGATTCTGCGCCGGCAACTGGGCCACTCAGGGCATCTGGGCGGCCAGCGCTTCACGGGTGTGTCGCTGGGCCATGCGCTTGAGCAATAACAGGCTGGCCAACACCCAGGCCGCGATCCAGCCGTGCACCACCGCAAATTCGCCAGTGACTTGCAGCAGCCAGCCGCACAAGGCATTGCCGGTGGCACTCGCCAGGCCGTAGCTGACCATGCTCAGGCTCACCACTTGCAGGCTGTGCACCGGGCTGAGCCGGGCACCGACGTAGGCGGCCATCAAGCCCCAACACGGGAAATAGAACAGCGCGAACAGCCCGGCCGCCAGCCAGCTCAGTACCAGGCTCGGGTGCCCGAGCAAGCCGAGCATGCTCAGACCAAACGCGCCGATACTCAGGGCCATCACCCGCAACGCCCCCCAACGATCTGCCAGCGTGCCCAGCAGCAAGCCGCCGATCACACCGCCGATCCCGATCAGCGTCCACATCGAGCCGGTGACGGAAGCGCTGGCCTGTAGCTGCTCGCTGACGAACGCCGACAGGAAATTCAGAAACGGCCCGCTGATGGCGCCGATAAACGCGCTGAGCAAGACGACCTGCATTGCCACCGGTTGTGCCATGCACAACTTCAGCCATTGGCGCAGCACTTGATTCAGCGCCGGCGCCATGGTCTCGCGTGGTGCCGGTTGCTTGATCGGGGCCAGTGCCCACAGGGTCAACAGCGTGACAACCAGCGTCAACCCGGCGCAGATCAGCCAGAACTGGCGCAACGACAACCCCTGCAACAGCGCGATCAACAGCCCGTTCAAGCACAGCGCAAAGGCTGAGCCCGAGGACGCCAGCCCCAGCACCCGGCTGCGATGTGTAGTCGGGATCACCTCTTGAGCGAGGGCCGAAATCGCGTTCCAGTTCGACACCGCGCACGCCGACACCAGTGCCAGGCACAGGGCAAACGGCAGCACCCACGGCGTGGCGACGGCCAGGGCCAGCAGGGCGGGGCTGAGGACGATGGTCAGGCGCACCATATTGCGCGGGCTGATCCACGCCGCCGCCAGGCCGCTGGCAATCGAGGCGCCCATGTAGAACAGCTGCAACAGCGCGGCAATCAACGCGGCCTGGCTGTAACTGAGCTCAAAGGCCAGGCGGATCTGCGGCAACAGCGCCGAATACAGGAACACACTGAAACCGTGGGTGGTGGCGTTGCAGGCGGTAAACACCAGTGCCAGCAAGCCAATACTTCGCCGGGATGAAACGGGTGCGTTGGACATGGCGATGACTCGATAAGTTAATCGCGAAAGAGAGGGGCGAAGTTACAGGAAGTACATCGGCAGACTAGCGTTTATAGCCTGGCGACGACCAATGCTTAATTGTCTTAGTGTGCATGCGTTATACGCAGGCTATTTATTCGTGAGCGACGGTCTGTAGCGATAAACGACACTTTCAGCGTTTGTGACGATTAATTGTTTGTCAGGCTGGGGTGCTACCGCTGACCCAATACAAAAAGGTATGTTGTGCAGGTAATTTCCCCTGTGCTCCCGAGTGTCGTCCATGAAACGCAAAATGCCCGGTCTCAACGCCCTCAAAGCTTTCGAAGTCGCCGGCAGTACCGGCAGTTTTACCCGGGCCGCCGAGCTGTTGAACGTCACGCAGAGTGCGGTCAGCCGCCAGGTGCGCCAGCTTGAAGAACAGTTGGGCGAGGCCCTGCTGGAGCGTCGTCACCATCACCTGGAATTGACCAGTGCCGGGCGGGTGTTGCTGCGGGCGTTGCACCAGTCGTTCGACAAGATCGAGTTGACGGTACGCAGTATCCAGCAGAAGTCCCATGCCAATCGGCTGCACATCAATGCGCCGCCGACGTTTACCAATCGTTGGTTGATGCCGCGGTTGGGGCGCTTGCGCGAGCAGCATCCGGAGCTGGAGTTGAGCATTACCACGCGGTTGCAGGACAGCCTGGCGGAGACCAGTACGCTGGATTGTGCGATTCGGTTTGGCGATGGGGAATGGGATGGGTTGGACAGTTCGCTGTTGATTCAGGAGCGGCATATCGCGGTGTGTGCGCCGTCGTTGTATGCCCGGGAGTGGAGTGACGGGATTGATCTGAATCGCATGACGTTGCTGCATGTGCTGGCGCGGGAGGATCAGCGGTATCTGACGTGGAAGCATTGGCTGGATGCGGCGCGGATCAGTGGGGTTGATATCGAGGGGGGGTATGAGTTTGACCTGCTGGATTTGGCGATTCGGGCGGCGATCGATGGGTTGGGGATTACCATTGCGGATTGGCATATGGTCGCTTCGGAGTTGGCCAGTGGGCAGTTGACGCAGGTGCTGAATGTGCATGTGGAGGGGCATCAGTCGTATTGGCTGGTGACCCGGCCGGAGCAGACGGATACGCCGCAGTTGCAGGTGTTTGCGCAGTGGTTGCAGGAGGAGATTTGGTTGGCTCAGCGGCAGTTGGAGCCTTCTTTGGCGGCTGTTTGATTCGGTGTACATATCCGTTATTTAGGTAACGGCGACCTATGGTTCCGCTCTTACAGCGGGTCACTTTTGGCAAACGCCCCAAAAGTAACCAAAAGGTCTTTGCCCCACCACTCGGTGCCTCGCCCAGGCTCGGCATGCCCGCACTCCGGCCCGG